>JANQOC010000349.1 GCA_028279265.1 Hyphomicrobiales bacterium | reverse complement strand
AAACATCGCGGGAACATACCCTCACAATTTTCTCTTTGCCGCTGGTTTGGTTGTGCCTGCCATTTAGCCAACCTGGCTCACAACCAACCTCTTTTGTGCCTCTCCTCGATCCCGTACGATCCTGCCCTCTCAGGTCTGAGCCTCGGATCGGTCACGAAGATCCTGCAGGAGCCTGTGCGCCTGTCTCATGCCCCGCTCGCTCATTCCCTGCGAAAGCTCGTTGACCCAAAGCACTTGCGCCGCATTGACCTTCTCCATGGTTTTTTTCCCCTTGGGACTGATCGAGATGAGCGGTGCGCGTTTGTGATCCATATTGGCGTCACGCTTCACCATGTTCAGACGCGTAAGATCATTGACAATTCGCTGAACCCCCTGGCGGGACAACCCCATGCGCCTGGCAATCTGGGCAACAGTGAGCGGTGTCCCCGCAAGCTCGATCGCCCCCATCACCTGCCAGCGCGCACTCGTCAATCCAAAGGGTTTTGTCAACCGGTTACCGGCATCCAGCAATTCGCCGTTCAACCGGAAAACCTCGAGAATCAGCTCTGTCAAGATTTCTCCGGCAGCAGATCGTTCGGCCATAAATCCAATCTCATTAGTCAATATGTTGTCAATTTGACATAATATTGACTAATGAGTTTGTCAAGTCACCTTCAGACAAATTCGGCGGCAGCACGACCTTTGGAAATGCGTTTCTCTGCAGGCTTTCTTCCGTCGGGGTCCCTGCTGACATTCAGCAGGCGACGGCATTCATCGAATGCGACAGATAAACAAGTTCCGATAGCGTAAATGGTGGGGTAGCGGGAAGACGTCCCGCAAGGCGTCAAATGGCTTTGTCCTACCGGTCGAGCAGGAAGGACGCGCCACGCATACCGATCATCAGAGAGGCGGCATTCGTGTTCCCGGATGTGATGGTCGGCATGACCGAGGCATCGATAACCCTAAGGTTCTCGACGCCATGCACCCTCAGTTTCGGATCGACCACGGCCTCCTGGTCGGTCCCCATGCGGCAGGTGCCGACACAATGAAACACCGTGCTGCCGCTTTTGCGCACTTCGTCCCAGATTTGCGCGTCTGTCCGGACATCGGCGCCGGGAACCATCTCCACATCCCAGAGGTCGCGGAAAGCTTGCTGGTTATAAATATCCCGCAGCATCTTTACCCCTTCGACAATGGTTTTACGGTCGATTTCTTCCACGAAATATCGGGGATCAATGTGTGGCTGAAGAAACGGATCCTTGGACTGTATCTTTAAGACTCCCCGGGAGGCCGGATGGCATTGCCAGGCCGAAGCGGTAAAGCCCGAATAGGTATGCATCGGCTCACCGGGCTTGTCGACGGAACCCGGCATGATCTGAAACTGAATATCCGGACGCTGGCCCTTGGCATATTTGGTTAGACCGGCTCCGCCGACCTGCCCAGCGCCAATCGTGAGGGGACCGGAGGCGGTGAACAACCATTGCAACCCCATCTGCATCAGCTTGAACGGATTGCGGATTTGATCGTTGAGGGATGTTTTGCTTGTGAGGCGGACAATCGTCCGCATCTGGTAATGATCCTGCAGATTTTTTCCGACTCCGGGCAGGTCGGTAATGACCGGAATATCCAGGGCGCGCAAATGATCCGCCGGTCCGATGCCCGAAAGCTGCAGCACCTGCGGCGACTGCAGCGCGCCGCAGCTGAGGGTCACTTCCTCCCCGGCCGACGCCCGGTGGGTTTTCCCTTTGCAAATCCATTCAACCCCGGAGGCCCGGTTCCCCTCGAAGATAACCCGGGACACGTGGGCCAGGGTCGCAATCTCCAGATTTTTTCGTTTCCGGACCGGATTGAGAAAAGCATTGGCGGTACTGGACCGCCATCGGCCGGCGATACTCAGCTGATATCGTCCGACCCCGTAAGTGGTTTCACCATTGAAGTCCGGGTTATGAGGCAAACCGAATTGCTGCGCCGCCTGCAACCAGGCTTCGCAATTGGGATCCCTGTTACGGAGATCCGAGACCTGGAGCTTGCCGAGACCGCCCCGGTACTGGGACGCGCCGCCTTTGTAGTTTTCGAGTTGCCGAAATGACGGCAGCACATCCCGATAGCCCCACCCGGTCGCGCCGCTCGCTTCCCAGTCATCAAAATCTTCCTGCTGTCCGCGAATAAAAATCAGACCGTTGATGGAACTGGATCCGCCGAGTACGCGACCGCGCGGCCAAACAATATTGCGGTCGTTCGTATTTTCACTCGGCTCCGTGTCGAATTGGCGGGCAAACCGGTCATCTTTGATGGAGCGAAAATAGCCGACGGGTAAATGTAGCCAGAAATTATTGTTCGATCCGCCGGCTTCGAGCAACAGGACTTTTAGGGATGGATCTTCGGATAGCTGGCTGGCAACAATGGCGCCGGCGGATCCGGAACCGGCAACGATATAGTCGTATTGATTTTGTTCAGCCATGAAAGCAGATCCTCACTGTGACTCTTCATCTGTATCTGAAGACGCGCTTGAGTTTCAATGTGCCGGAAGAATTCCATAGAAGCGCCGAACATTGAGCCGGAAAACGCTCATAGTTTGTTTTCGTCTACCAAGGCACGTTCAATTCGTAAAGCGGGCACGGGACAGATCTCAATTCGAGAAGGCCAGCCGCCGGGAATTAAAAAATTCCTAATATGCGCAGATAAACAGGAATTCAACCCTTCAGCAACCAGGGGAAATGTCTGACCCGATGTCGCTGTGCTCAGCTTGGCTCCAATGAAAAACAGGATAGTAATGCGACTTGTCTTACTGCCTGGGGAACTGAATTCAACTTCCGGGATTGCGGCGCTTCTTTGTTCCG
>JANQOC010000342.1 GCA_028279265.1 Hyphomicrobiales bacterium | reverse complement strand
CGACCTTGCTGCCTCTCTCACATCATTGGAAACCGAACAAGCTCTTGCAAAGCTGGATCACCTGGCGGACGCCCTTCCGCCCATGATGTATGCACAGGTAGTTCAGAAATTTGGGCTCGAGAACAGCGCCATAAGTTACGCGGCTACGCTCAGATTGCTAACAACCGAAAACCCGGAGATCGACGAAACCACATCTCTTATCTTCGACGGCGCGACATTCATCGAGGAGAATGTCCGGGAGGATAATACACCTAGCGTCATTTATGGCTCATTGTTCAATCGGTTCGGCCTCAGCTACGAAGATGTTCCTGCGTCAAACCGACCAATTATCGATGCGGCCATTGCCCACTTTATGGGCGAGAGGTTACGCGCCGGAAAGTCAATGAACCTAGATGATATCCGGGAAGGAGACTGGACCGCGCTGTACCGATCGTTCAATGCAGTCATGCAGGATTCGACTGGGCAGTTCTCAGAGAGCAATGTTGATGCGTTGTTTGAGGCGATCTCCGAACCGATTGAAGACCGGACGAAAAGGATTTTGCTGGCATCTGTACCAGATGACTCCAGGGTTGATATGAAAAGATTCATTGATCAAATGATCGAAAATCCGCCGAAAACCGAGGCCGAGATCAGTAAATTTTCGAAAGAGGTGATTGAATTCACCAAGATGATTGCACCGACAGCAAGGTATGGCATTTCTTTTGTACTTGTCACATACGGTCTCAAACTCGCAACAGGTACTGCAATTGTAGCAGGCGCTGCTCTCTTCGGTCCCGCCGCCATCACTGCCGGAGCAGCTATTGTTCTCGCCGGTCTACTCATCGGGGGTGTTTCATGGGAAGATTATCTACCTGAGACTTGAGTCACCCGAACAAAACTGAATAACTTATTGAGACACGACATTTACCATGTTCGAAGCTGATATTTACACACTGGTGCGACTTATGATCGCCATATTTATATATGGATTATTTTTAAATTTTGAAAAAAAATGGGAGATATGGAAGATTATTGTTGCAATAACGCTATTTATACTTTCTGAAGTTTATTTTTTCTACTTTTTGACCATTTGAGCGTGATAGCGGATGCCTTCGAACGGGCGGAAACCTAGCGCTACACTTGATGCTGCCGGACTCATTGCTGCCGCTCTATTCATTGGGGGTCCCTGTTGGGAAGACCTCCTCCCTGAAACTCAATCTGTCAACTGATGAAATAGAATTCAATTGAGATAATAAGATAATGCACATGATTGTGACAGAAGAAGGGATGAGATTTATGAGTGGTATACTCTTAATGGGATGCACTATGAATTATTTATTTAAAAACGATCCGAAAGAAGAATGGAAAGTTTTTCTTGCAGTAGCGCTATTTTTCTTGTCTGAAATTTTCATTTTTTATTTCCTGAAGAGTTGAATTGGCTGAAACATATTTGCCTGCGAAGAGTTGGCGCTAATGGCCGAAGATGGCAGGTAGGGTGGCGGCGACCTATGGCAGGCGGGCCATCGAGAACCCGGAGTCAGCCGAGGCATTCTACCAGTTTGGTCTGGACTCCATCGCGGAGCGGGATCTGCCGGCAGACGTCAAGGACGGGTTGACCCAGGGCTATCGCCGGGCCTTTGCCGAACGCTTTCTGGGCGTGCTGATGCAGGAAGCGCCCGAGAAGGTGGGCGAGGCGGCACGGAGTGAGCTGTTTGCCGGTGCTTTGAGCCCGGAGGAGATCGAGCGGTTCAACAAGCAGGCCAAGCTGGAGAAGGGCTGGCAGGAGGACGCCCGGCGCCTTGCCCAGGCTCGGGCGGACCGTGAGAACCGCGAGAGGGCGGCCGTGGAACGGGCCCTGCGCCTCGATGCTCTGGAACAAGCCTTGGAGACCGGTCAGGCCGATACGCCCGACATCGACCGGCTGCGGCAGGTGGACGGGCTGAACCAGGCGGAGTTGGGACGGCTGAAGAGCGTCGCCCGACAGTGGAAGGACCGACAGGAACGCCGGGTCAGGAATATCGAGGCGATCACCGAGATTTTGAACAGCGGCGGCCTGCCAGGCACGGGACAACCGGCGGACCGGGAGGCCGTCGAGGACTACTACCAACGCTGGTCGACCTCCCCCTCGCTGGCCGAAG
>JANQOC010000316.1 GCA_028279265.1 Hyphomicrobiales bacterium | reverse complement strand
ATCATTTATCGGACAATGAACGCATCCCCCTTCTGGCGGATTTCGAAGCCGTTTCCGTGAACGAGGAACAGATGGCTGAATCGATCCAATCGACATTTGCTGCAACCCGTTATATGGCGGATCCCCATACCGCGGTCGGTCTCGCCGCCGCCCATCGGTCCGACCCGGAGAACCGCGATCCCATTATCACTCTGGCGACAGCCCATCCGGCAAAGTTTCCCGACACGCTCGTGCGCGTCCTTGGCCTGGAACCGCAAGTGCCCGAGCGGCTCGCAGCGCAGCAGAACCTGGAAGAGAGGTATACCCGGATGCCCGGAGAACTGGCGGCCGTAAAGGCCTTTATCCAGTCCAAGGTTGATTGAGTGAACGGCCAACCCTTAAGTGTGACCCAACCATGAGCGCAGCGAAAATATGAGTGTCAAGAGTAGTATCCTGTCCAATGGTATGCGGGTGGTTACGCACGCCATGCCGCACCTCAGGACTGTGTCTCTCGGTGTCTGGGTGGAAACCGGAGCACGTTCGGAGGCTCTCGAACAGCACGGAATTTCCCATCTCCTGGAGCACATGGCTTTCAAGGGAACAACCCGCCGCCGGGCCCGCGATATCGTTGAGCAAATCGAATCCGTCGGTGGCGATATTAACGCCGCGACAAGCCTGGAAATGACATCCTACTATGCGAGAATTCTGAAAGATGATATCGAGCTGGCGATGGATATTCTTTCGGATATCCTCATCAACCCGCTCTTCGACGAGACGGAGCTGGCCCGAGAGAAAGAAGTCATTTTTCAGGAGATCGCATCGGCGCAGGATAGCCCCGAGGAAATCGCCTACGATCTGGTCCAGGAAGCCGCGTTTCCGGATCAGCCGCTCGGACGTTCCATTCTGGGCACCATGGAAAGTGTCGAGCAATTGTCGGCGGCGTCCCTTCGGGATTACCTGGAAAAACACTACAATTCCAAAAGCATGGTGTTTTCAGCAGCCGGAGCGCTCGAACATGAACAAATTGTGGAATTTGCCGAAAAATACTTCGCCACACTTACAAAAGGTCCAAAATCCGTCCAAACTCCCGCAACCTACAAGGGAGGACTGAGACTTTCGGAAAAACCGTTCGAACAAAGCCATATCATTGTCGGTTTTGAAGGGTTTCCTGTCGCCAGTGAACATTTTTTTGCCGCACAAGTCTTTTCAAGTCTGTTCGGTGGTGGCATGTCGTCCAGGCTTTTTCAGGAAGTCCGAGAAAAGCATGGGCTCTGTTATTCCATTTATGCCTTCACATGGGGGCTGGCTGATACCGGATTGTTCTGCATTCATGCAGCGACGGGAAGAGACCAAATTCCGCGCTTGTTGGACGTGATAACCGAAGAGCTGATAAAAATGGGCCGGGAGGGTCCGGGAGAAAAGGAAGTTGCAAAAGCCAGAGCTCAGCTTAAGGCCGGCCTGACGATGAGTCTTGAAAACTCGGGCTCCCGCGCCGAACAGCTGGCACGGCAAACGATTAACTTTGGTCGACCGCTGGACATTGATGAATTGATCGAAAAAGTAGAAAATGTCGACGGTGACGAAGTGTGTCGGTTGGTCAGTCATTTGATCAGCCGCGGGATGCCGGTTTGTTCCGGTGTCGGACCACTGGGAAACTTTGAAACGTATGAAGATTTTACAAATCAATTTAGTCGATAAGCTAACAACCCGGTGTCGGAATTGTTGCGAATACGAACGGAGATAATTGCGAATGGCCTTTTTGAGATCCGTTTCGGCATCTGACCTGGGTCCTGTCATCCAGGGGGAGCGTGTATTTCTTCGCATGCCCCAGATGACCGATTATGCGGAATGGGCGGAACTTCGCAATCAGAGCCGGGAATTCCTGACCCCCTGGGAGCCGACATGGATCCGTGATGAATTAACACGTGCGTCGTACCGGCGGCGCGTTCGGCATTACCAGCGGGACTATCGCGATGATCTCGGATATGCCTTCTTTATATTCGACAAATCAGATAATGGATTACGAGGCGGTATGACCCTGTCCAATGTTCGTCGGGGCGTCACTCAGTCCTGTTCATTGGGGTATTGGGTCGGGGCTCCTTATGCCCAGCAGGGATATATGACTGCCGGTGTGCGGACGGTGCTCCCTTTCGTATTTGATACCCTCGGACTGCATCGCCTGGAAGCCGCGTGTTTGCCTCGTAATGAGGCGTCCATAGGCTTGTTGGAAAAAATCGGATTTGAGCGGGAGGGAATGGCCAGAAAATACTTGCGAATCAATGGTGTTTGGCAAGACCATCTATTGTTTGCGCTGTTAAAAAGCGACGTATAGAATCAACGAGTGCCAATCGGGATTCTTTTTTTAGATTGCGGCTGAGACGGATCGGTAACGGATTGAAATGACGCCTAATAATTTCATCAAGAGATTGCGCGAATTTTTCCGATCGCGACGCTCAATCCTTTTGACCCGACTTGAGGTCCGTCGCACTTATCCGATCCCTTTGATAGGGATAATCGCGTTGGCTCTGCTTTTGGTTGAAGTCTCTTCATCCACCCCGGCCAACGCCCTCGAACCCATCAAAATTGTTCCAAATCAGGAAAAAATAGAGATCACCCATCTCGGCGAATTCTATGAAGGCCGGGGAAACAGCCTGCAGGTGGAAACCGCTCCCGGTGCTGACGGCATTGCCGGGCGCATGGAAGTGGACGCACTGAACGACGGCACAAACCCAAACTGGGTTGTTTTTGCCCTCAGCAACACCACGGATCAGCGTATCGAACGGTGGATAACAGCCGATCGCTACAGCCTGATCGGTTCCGGCATATTCTGGCCGAAACTGGATTCCCGGCACATTTCCCGCATCACGCCCTCCATCGGCTTCCTGCCGGAACGCGTGAACAATGACGGTGTCGATATCTTCAAAATGGAACTGGCGCCCGGGGCCACCGTGACCTTTATCGCTGAGCTCAGCTCCAGCAATTTTCCGCGACTGTTTCTTTGGCAAGCCCGGGCTTTTGAAAAACGCGCCCGGGACTTCACCCTGTTCAAGGGCATTTTGCTGGGCATAACCGGTTTGCTCGCCGTTTTCCTGACGGCCATTTTCGTCGCGAACCATCGTGCCATTTTTCCTTCAGCAGCACTTATTGCCTGGAGTGTCGTTGCCTATCTCTGTGTCGATTTCGGATTCTGGCACAAGCTTTTTCAATTGGTCGCGGACAACAACGCCATTTACCGGGCGGCGGCGGAAGCGGCAATTGCGGCACATTTTGTGTTGTTCCTGTACACATTTTTGCGACTGTCCCTGTGGCACAACTGGATCCGGTTGTCGGTCCTCGGCTGGTATCTGGCACAGCTCGGATTGATATTCCTAGCCATTCTCGATCCCGTCATGGCTTCAGGATTTGCCCGGGCTTCATTCGTGCTGATCAGCATTGTCGGTGCCTTGATGATTATTTACCTGTCTTTCCGCGGACAGGACCGGGCCCTGGCGCTGGTTCCCAGCTGGCTTCTGTTCCTCGTTTGGATCTTCGGCACGTCGGTTGCGATCACCGGTAAGCTCTCCGGCGATATCGCGGTGGCCGGAATTATTTCCGGCATGGTCCTTATTGTCCTTCTTCTCGGATTCACCGTCACACAATATGCATTCCACGCTTTTGAGCCTATGTCCGGCGGACTACCCGGTCAGTTGCAACAGCGTTCCCAGGCCATCGAAGGGGCCAAGGCCTCGGTATTCGAATGGAATGCGCGTCGCGATGAAATCAGCGTGAGCGAAGATGTCGAAGTTGACCTGCGCTTGCAACCGGGATCGCTGAACTGCCGGGTCGACGAGTGGCTGACCTTCCTGCATCCCGCTGACCAGGAACGTTTCCGCATGCAACTGTGGTCGCTGCAGGAACAAAATGGTGGTGACTTCAACCTCGACTTCAGACTGCGCCGGTCGGACAGCAGCTATCTCTGGTATGAACTCAGGGCCCATTCCGCACCCAGCAATCAATATCGTTCCTTGAAGTGTGTGGGGCTCATGCGCGACATCACCGAGTCGAAGAGGGCTCATGAACGACTGCTGCATGACGCGGTTTATGACAGTCTCACCGGACTGCCAAATCGCGAACTCATGCTTGACCGCATTGCGGCGGGTTTGACACGGGCCGCCGAAGAGGGAACCTATCGTCCCACTATTCT
>JANQOC010000302.1 GCA_028279265.1 Hyphomicrobiales bacterium | reverse complement strand
CGGACGCTAGTAATCGCCGACCCCCTTCTTCCAACGTTCAATCCGGTTCTCTACCTCTACGAGGATCCTAACGTCATGCGGGCCACATTTGACAAGATCGAGCGTTTTCTGAAAGAGCGGGATGTTCAGGCCGTATTGCTGGCCCATGATGAAGTGAAATCGGCTGCGGAAACCCAGGAACTGGTTGATGATTGCCGCCGGCGGGTTGACAAGGTTGAAGAGTCGATCCTCTCCCATATCAAGGCGGAACCGGGTATCTCCTTTCTCGATCTCCGCGACAAATGCTGCGATGACCAGGACATGGTTCGCGAATGGCGCGCGCTCGTTTCAATCGATGCGAGTTTGAGAGATTTCAGCAGCAAAGGTCTTGTGGAGCAGCGGGACGGCGGTTGGCATTATGTCGGCTAATCTCCCAGACTGTGCTGTGCTGGGGGCGGGAACGATGGGTGCCCAGATTGCACTTTCCCTGGCCCTGGGGGGTGTAAAGGTCAATCTCTGGGGACGTCGCCCGGAAAGTCTGGAACCGGCCATCGAACGCTGCGCTGACGGGTTTGACTTTTTGGCCGTTAACGGGCTTGCCGACAAATCCGATCGCGCGGCCGTCCTGGGACGTATCCAGACACACTCCGATCTGCAACAGGCTGTAACAGCTAAGGGTTTCATCATAGAAGCCGTGGCGGAGGACATTGACTTAAAGCGGCAGCTTCTTGCCCAAGCCGAGGAACATTGCCGTGCCGACGCCATTCTTTCCTCAACCACTTCAGCGCTCAGTGCTCGTGCAATTCAGTCCGCACTCAGAAACCCGCAAAATTTCTGTATTGCCCACTACGCGCAGCCGGCGCATCTGGTCAATCTGGTTGAAGTTGTTCCCGGAGAAAAGACCGCCGAAGCCGCGGTGGAATTTACAACTGCGCTGCTCAAAGAGACGGCGAAGACGCCGGTCCTTTGTCCCGACATACCCGGTTTTCTCTGGGCACGAATTCAGCACGCGGTATTGAGGGAGTTTGCAAGCCTCGTCGGCAAAGGCCTGGTGACCCCTGAGGCCTGTGACACAATTCTCAAGCAGGGCTATGCGGCCCGCTTGCCGGCCATGGGCGCTTTCGAACATGCCGACCTCGCCGGGCTGGATCTCATGAACGGCGATGCCGCCAAAGCCGTGTGGGCTGATCTTGCAAATGTGAGCGACCCGTCGGAAACACCGGTCGGGAAATTATTCTCAGAGGGCCATACAGGTATGAGTTCCGGATCCGGATTCTATGACTGGACCAAGCGGGATCCGGAAGAGTTCAAACGAAAACGCGACGAGGAGATCGTCCGGCGGGTGAAAATCCAGGCGGGTGGCCGGGTTGAACTGGATTGAGGGCTTTGAGGGCTATGGTTTATTCCGGTTTGATCAGCACTTTGCCCGTCGCGCGCCCCTCTGCCATGAGTTCGCAGGCGGCCTGTGTCTGAGACACCGGAAATTTTGCAGCGGTTATGGCGTCGAAATCGACCGATCCCGCTTCGATGAGCTCCACCGCATCAGTAAATTCCCGGGTGAAAAGTATCGACCCCACGCACAGGACTTCCTTGAGGGCATTGAGGTGCAGGTTTATGGGAACATCGCTTGGTTGAATGAGAGATAAAATGGAAATTGTTCCCTGTTTTCTGACACAGTCCAGAGCCAGATTGTAGGCCTGGGGAGCTCCACTTGCTTCAATCACGACATCAAAGCTGTTGCCCAGAGTTTCTGTATCGTCTTCGCCAATGACGAAACCTTGCTCAGCACCGACGGCCTTTGCCGCTTCAATTGATGAGCGCTTCAGATCCGTGACATGCACGCTGGCCCCCTTGGCCACGGCCGCCACGGTTGCCAACAGTCCCATGGGACCGCATCCCGTGACCAGAACGCGATCTGTTTCCGTGATCTTCCCGCGATTGACGGCATGCATGGCGCAGGCCAGCGGTTCGGCAAATGTGAGATGATCTGCAGAAACATTTGGGGAAACAGAGTGGCAGCATTTCGCGGGAAAATCGAAAGTGTCGCGAAAAAAACCATCTATGTGCGGCTTTGTGGTTGCAGAGCCGGGGAAACGTTTGGTCGGGCACATATTGATGTTTCCGGTACGGCAGTTTTCACAATCACCGCACTCGATCACCGGATTAATCGCAACCAACTCACCAGTTGTAAAATCATGACCATTGGCATTTTCCACATAGCCACAGGCTTCATGGCCCAGTGTAACGGGGTAGTCCAGGAAAAATCCAGCGTTCGCGAAATGCCTGAAGTAATGCATGTCAGTGCCGCAAATGCTGGCCGCGGCGAGGCGCAATCTTATATGATCCGGCGCGATTGTTTCCGGCATGTCGGCCTGTTCAATCGCAATCGAGCGGGCGGCTGTGAGCAGGGATTTGGTGTACGACATTCTCAAAATCCGATCGAAAATCCGCCGTCTACCGGCAGGACAACGCCGTTAATATGCGCCGCCTGGTCGCTCGCCAGGAAATATACAGCGTTTGCAATATCTTCAGGCCGGCCGAAACTGTGACCCGGTATGCGCCCTTCAATTTTTGCGCGTCTCTCGGGATCTTTTGCAAGGATCGCGCGGGTCATGTCGGTCTCAATGAAGCCCGGGGCGACCGCGTTGCACCGGATACCGAAAGGTGCTGCATCGACGGCAATGGACCGGGTTAATCCGACAACCCCGGTCTTGGCCGTGACATAAGCGGCGGCTGTCTGCAAAGCCATGATCCCCCCCATTGAAGAAATGTTGATGATCGCGCCCCCTGTTTCTTTTTGCAGACGTATATAGTGGCCGCTGACTGCGAACATGGATTTCACATTCAAGCCCATGACCTGGTCAAACTCTTCGGGAGTAACCTCCCAAACGGGCTTTTTCAGGTGCATTCCGGCATTGTTGACCAGAACATCGATGGTGCCCGCAGATGCATGAATGTCATCCAGAAATGCGCCGCTTAGATCCGTACTCAAATCGCAGGCAACAAATTCAACATCACCTGATAATTTTTCCAGCTCCCCCTTTGATCTGGCAATAACGTAAACGCGATAACCCTCCTGCAAAAAGCGTTCGGTTTGGGCCAGGCCAAGCCCCTTGTTGCCGCCTGTAATGATTGCGGTTTTCATAAATCACTCGTTTGGTGTTTTTCGTAGATCGCGTTCATATCTCGCAAGAAGGTCGTTTCATCCAAATCATTCATAAAGAATCCCGGCAAAATTTCACAGACTTCATCAACAAAGGCGAGAAACCAATTATCGCGCGGTCGTGTCCAGGCATTTTCCATTGTACGCCGTGCGCCATTGAAAAAACCGGAATATTGGGGATCGTTTTGTTTCCGGATCCAGGTTTGCCGGTGGGCAGGCTGACCCTCATTTTCGAGGTAAATGCCTGACTGGACAGGCTCGGATGTTACCCATTCCGCAAAACACTTGGCCTGGTCGGGGAAAGCGGTGAAGGACGAGACTCCGATGCCTGCGCCGCCCAGTGTGCCGGATAAGCGCGCGCTGTTCCGGAAGCGGGGCAAGTCGCAGTAAACAAGCTGGTTTTTTCTGTAATCAGGCCGCGAATAATTCACATAACCGAACAAACACGGTGATAAATCGAACTCATCCGTTGTCGCCAGCATTTCCAGAACATCTATGGGATTCCAGGTTACAGCTTCCGACGGCCCCAATTTGTAAAGCCCCTTTAATATGGACAGCGAGTGCAGGCCATTATTCCGGGAGCAAAATTCTCTGGCGGAAAAGGGCAGGGTGTCTTCTCCCAGGCCGGCAACAAGCGTGACAAAGGTGTCAAATGCATCAACGGGGAGCAGAGGTGTGACGACAGAAAGATCATGCGCGTTGTCGGTCAGCGTTTCCCAGTCCGGAATTTCAAAGGCGGGAAGGTCCGATCGTTTCACGGCGACCTGGCAAGCGGCATCTATGGGATAAGCCCAGAGTTGGTCACGCCAGATGTAACTTTCGAGACTGCCGCCAAGAGACGCGGATTCAGCGTCCGGCGGCAGCGGCAGGGGTAGCAGGCAGTTCCTGTCCGCGATCACGCCAACATGGGGATGATCGAGTATAATAAAATCATATTCAGCAGCCAGTTCATCGACGGGCGCATCCGCAAATGATTGCAGACTCCTTCGGTGCCAGTCGATCTGGATGCCGTGAATTTTCTCGAATTCGGCACTCGCGGCTTCGAGACCCTGATAGCCTCTGGGGTGGTCCCAGGTTATTCCGCGCAGATTTGCAGCGTTCATTCGTCACTCCAATGTATGAAATGAACAAATAGTATAAATACGGCTTGTGGTAAAGCGTTTTACCATGCTAAATATTGAAATAATTCGAGGAATGTACGGGCTTAAAAAAAGCCTCTCAATCCGGTCTTCAAAAGTCCTCCCAGTCGTTGGGTAGGCACGTTATTTAATCCGTGCGAATGTAATGGAACGGATAAAAAATCAGATTTCCGCCGGTTTTAATGGGTCGGCGGATCGGTGAGGGAACGACGAAAGGCGCCACTATGAGACATAGCACGAACCGCATTTTGACCACGCATGTTGGCAGCCTTCCGCGACCTCATGATTTGCTGGATATGCTCAAGGCGCGCCTTGACGGAGAGGAGATTGATACCTCCGAGTTTTCAGCGAAATTGTCGAATGCGGTTGAGCAAATGGTCGGTCTGCAACATGAAGCGGGTATTGATATCGTCGCCGACGGTGAGATGTCGAAACCCGGGCATGCGGTTTATATAAACGAGCGTCTCGAGGGTTTTGAAGCACGGCCAGATGCCGATCTCGGATACTACCGTAAGGAAAAGGAGTCTTTTCCTGAATATTACGAGGATTATTTCCAACGCGCCCACCTCGGTGGCGCAATTGCTCCCACGGCTCCGCTGTGTTGCGTGGGTGAAGTTAAATATATCGGTCATGAAGCCTTGAAAGCGGACCTTGTCAATCTCCAGGCCGCGGTCGACAAATTTGGATGCGAAGAGGCTTTCATGCCCTGCGCCGCGGTTACAGGTGTCGGTTTCAATGAATATTACCCCACCGAAGAAGCTTATATGTTTGCCCTGGCGGATGCGCTGGCGGAAGAATATCAGGGCATTATCGATGCCGGATTTCTCCTGCAGGTGGATGATCCTTTCCTGCCCCATGTTTACATGGATGAATCTCTTGACGACAAGCAAAGGATTGCCAAAGCCGGTATGTATGTGGACGCGGTAAACCACAGTCTCAAGGGTATTCCAGAGGAAAAAGTCCGCTTCCACACCTGCTACGGGATCAATCAGGGTCCGCGCATTCATGAGCCGGATCTGCCTGATATGATTGATCAAGTGCTGCGGGTGCGTGCCGGTGCCTATTCCTTTGAAGCGGGTAATCCCCGCCATGAGCATGAATATCACCTTTGGGAAACCGTGAAACTGCCGGAAGGAAAGCTGATTATTCCTGGTGTGATTACCCACGCCTCCAGTGTGGTCGAGCATCCTGAATATGTGGCAGAACGCATTGTGCGGTTCGCGGAAAGAGTTGGACGCGAAAACGTTATTGCAAGCACGGATTGCGGGTTTTCATCACAGGCTATGTATAAGACCGAGGTCGAACAGCGAGTCGTGTGGGCGAAAATGAAGGCCATGTGCGAGGGAGCAAAAATCGCGAGCGATATTCTCTGGTCCTAAGAGACGTTCTAAGTATGAAATCCTGCCTTGCGTATTGAACAGGGACAAGTTTCAGTCATCAAGCACTATGGCTCCCTGTTTTTGAATGACTTTGGAAGCCAGCATGTGACCCGCTTTCAGGGATTGTCCGATGGGTTCACCGCGCATAAAGGACGCCAGAAAGCCGGCGTTGAAACTGTCGCCCGCCGCCGTTGTATCGACAATGTTTTTGACCCCGGGGTAATTCGCCCCGGAGTTTTCAAATGAAAGATCAACCGGACCGGCGGCACCTCTTTTCAGAGCCCCGAAAATTACACCGGAGGTTCGCAGTCTTTCGATGACCTGACGTTCCGAAATGTCTCCGAACAGAGCCATTTCATCATCCATTGAGGGAAGGGCAATATCCGTATTTGCCCACATCGAGGATGTGATTTCCCGCGCTGTTTCTATATTCTCCCACAAATTCGGGCGAAAGTTGCTGTCGAAGGCGATGAGGCCACCCGCGGTGCGATAGTCACCGACGAATTCAAGGAGTGAGGCGCGGGTTGCTGGCGGTAAAATCGCCATGGAGATTCCTGAAATGTAGACGATGTCGAATGAGCGTAATGATGAAATTTCGATTTGGCAGGGTGGTGAAAAAAGAGTTCTGGCCGCGGACTGGGATCGCCAATAGGAAAAACTGCGTTCGCCGTCTTCATCTGTTTCGATGGCATACATACCGGGCATATGATCGGGTCTGAATTCGATATGGGACGTGTCGATTTCATACTCGACCATTTTGGAGACGATGCGGGATGAAAAACGATCCTTCCCCAGAGCGGTGAAGTAAGAGACGGTTTTGTCCAAAGGTTTAAGAAGTTGTTTCAAATATACGGCCGTGTTGAAGGTATCACCTGCCACGCCCAGTGCCGCCGTATCCGCACCGGTTATAACGATTTCAATCATGACTTCGCCGACACAGGCGATGTTATTCTTCGGACTGGAGGGCGTGTCTGTCATGCTTTGAATTCTTTCGGTAAATCTTGTGTTCTAAGTGTCGTATTTGGTTTCATCCAAGACCGGTAAGGCGTATTATATACATTGCAAGTTCAGAGAATAGACATTTGAACCCCGGTCAGTCCTGCCAGAAGAAATTACAAATGTTCCCTAGCGCACTCGCAGATCGCATCAAGGAATTCATGGGGCT
>JANQOC010000296.1 GCA_028279265.1 Hyphomicrobiales bacterium | reverse complement strand
TTCCAGATGGCCTCATCGCCCAGGGTTTTAATGAATTCCCGGTGCGCTGCCAGCTCATCATCGGTCAGTAACGGTGCAAGCGGTTCCGGCCGGACGGTGGCTTTCTGGCGTCCGCGGGCGCGAGCGCTGGAATGAGTAACACGGTTCTCCAATTCGAGATCCGCCTGTCGGCCACCGGTGAGCTCCGCATAAACCTGCGCAAGAATCTCTGAATCGAGAAGGGCCCCGTGTTTGGTTCGCGCCGACAGGTCAATATTATAGCGCCGCGACAGGGCATCGAGATTCGCCGGAGATCCCGGATGTTTTCGCCGCGCGATGGCCAGCGTATCAACGACGCGATCCATGAGCAGCGGCGGCTTGCCGATGCGTCCGAGTTCGGCATTCAGGAAACCGATATCGAAACTGGCATTATGGATAACCAGTGTCGCATCACCAATGAACTTGAGAAAATCGTCGGCGAGTTCTTCGAACAGGGGCTTGTCCGACAGAAACTCTTCCGACAGGCCGTGAACTTCAAAGGCCGCTGTCGGCATGTCTCGTTCCGGGTTGAAATACTCATGCCAGGTTTCACCACTGGGAATATGGTTGACGATCTCGACACAACCGATTTCAACAAGCCGGTCCCCGTTCTTATGATCGAGGCCCGTTGTTTCCGTATCCAGGACGATTTCGCGCATTGTGTTCTGATCTCTTCGTTTAAGTCCGGAATTTCACTCTCTTAAACTTCCTTTTAGACTTTAGGCATTAATCAGGTGCAATCGATTCACCGCAGAACTTGCAGTCAAAATTCACCCGCTAGCCATCGCGTATAAAACGATCCGCCCGCATAAACCGAACGTGCGGATTGTCGCAGCGATTCGATCAGTTTATCCAATGTGTCCTGGGTTTCGCTGATCTTTCCGCTGGTATCCACAACAAAGTCGGCGCGTTTTCGTTTTTCGGAATCCGGCACCTGCTTGGCCAGGATTGAAGCGAATTTTTCTTCCGTCATGCCCGGTCGCTGCAGCACCCGTTCTTTCTGGATATCTGCCGGCGCACTGACGACGATCACCACATCGACCCGGGCATCGGCCTCGGTTTCAAACAACAAGGGTATTTCCAGGACAACCATGTCGGCACCGTTGTCGTGTGCCTCCATGATAAAAGCCCCCTGGGCCGCCCGCACCGCCGGGTGGACGATTTCTTCCAGTCTTTTTATGGACCGGGCATGGCCGATGACCAGTTCCGACAATTTGGACCGATCCACTGTTCCGTCGACGATTGCGGAGGGAAATTCAGCTTCGATCTTGGCGACGAAATCAGGTTCGCTATAGAGTTTGTGTACTTCCCGATCGGAATCGAACACAGGTATGCCGTGATATCTGAAACGTTCGGCGGCGGTGGATTTCCCCATGCCGATGGATCCCGTTAACCCGATGATCAGCATGCCGGAGCCTCAAGATCTGACACCACAAGGGCACGCAATTCCGGTGTCACTTCCGGGCGAACGCCAAACCATTTCTCGAAACCCGGAACCGCCTGGTGCAACAGCATGCCGAGTCCATCGACAATGACATGTCCTCTTGCCGCCGCCGCCTTAAGAAGTTCTGTCTTGAGCGGGGCATAAACGAGATCGGTAACAACGGCATTATCCGGCAATCGCGAGAGATCCACGTCAAGAGGCGGACACCCTTCCATACCCAGTGAAGTCGTATTGATCACCAGTCCGCAATCCGCAAGCTCCTCGTTACGTATTTCCCAGTCGGTGACGGATAGGGCCGCGCCGAAATAGTCGGCCAGAACCTCGGCTCGTTGCCGAGTGCGATTGGTCAGCCTGATGGATGTTATACCCCGGGACAAGAGGGCCTGCAGGACGCCCCGGGCCGCACCGCCGGCTCCGAGAACCGCAACGGGACGTTCCCCCGCACTCCAGCCCGGGGCGCCGGCATCGAGATTTGCCAGGAATCCATAACCGTCCGTATTGGAAGCATGGAGTTCGCCGTCCTGCAGCCATAGGGTATTAGCCGCTTCGATGGCCCGGGCCGCCGCATCCGCATGGTCCGCCAACCGGAACGCCTGTTCCTTGAACGGAACCGTGACATTGGCGCCGGCAATGCCCGCCGCTCCAAAGGAGCGTATGAATCTTTCGAATTCATCGGGTGCGACCGCCTTTTTGGTATAGGTTCCCGGAAGATTATAGTGCTGCAGCCAGTGCCCGTGAATCAGGGGCGAGCGCGAGTGTTCAATGGGCCAGCCGATCACATGGACCTTCGGTACGCCCGTCCGACCGCCATTCTCGCCGCCGGTTTCCGTTCCGGTTGTCACCGTCATGACTGCAGCACTTTCCGCTCCCTGAGGGTTTCCAACAAGGGCAGCAGGGGCAATCCCAGGACCGTGAAATAATCGCCGCGAATGGACTCAAAGAAATGCGACCCCAGGCCTTCGAGCTGGTAGACGCCCACGGAACTCAGGACCTGTTCGCCGGCCGCCGCCAGGTAGCGCCCGATAAAGGCTTCGGACATCGGGCGAACCGTCAATTCCGCCTGATCCACGAAATGCCAGACCGTGTCGCCGTTCTCCGCCAGGCAAACCGCCGATATCAGTCGGTGCGTGCCGCCGCGCAGCGTCAGCAGGGTTTCCCGCGCGGTTTCGAAATCCGGGCTTTTCTCGAAAATCCTGTCCTCAAAACAGAGGATCTGATCGGCGCCGATAACCAGGGCTTCAGGATGCGCGGCACTGACCGTTTCGGCTTTGGTCCGCGCAAGAATCTCGGCAACATCCCCCGGTTCCATGTCGGCGTCCGATAAATCCAGGGCCTGGCGGATGGCGGCCTCGTCGACATCGGCCGGTATCACCTCGATCGTGAGACCGGCGTCCCGCAGCAATCTGGACCGGACAGCACTTCCCGAGCCCAGGATCAGCCGCTTGCCGTTCTGTTCCATTGGAAATTGGGTCACTCTGTTACTCCATCCCCATGGCTTGCGCCTTGCGGTCCTGAAATAATCGAATTATGGCCGCCGCCGTTTCCTCGATGGAACGCCGAGTGACGTCGATAATCGGCCAATTGTGGCGCGCACACAGGCGACGCGTATGGGCGATTTCCTGGTTGATTTTATCGACATCCACATAGTCTTTCAAATCATGATCGGCGAGGGACAAAACGCGATTGCGGCGAATCTGAGCGATACGCTCGGCACTGGCAATCAGTCCGACGACCATGGCCCGGTCCGATTGCGTTTCCAGCTGATCCGGCAATGGGATTTCAGGAACCACCGGCACATTCGCGGTTTTGAAGCCGCGGTTGGCGAGGTAAATGCTGGTCGGTGTCTTCGATGTCCGGCTGATTCCCACCAGGATGATATCCGCCTGTCCCAGATCCTCCGGCAACTGGCCATCATCGTGCACCATCGAGAAATTCATGGCATCGATACGGCCAAAATACTCCGCGTCGAGGACATGCTGGCCACCCACCGTCGGGGTGGTTGGTGCCCCCAGATAGGATTCAAAGATCTTCATGACCGGCGCCAGCACCGGAATGCAGGGGATGTTCAAGCCCTGGCACCGGTTTTCCAGTTCCTGGGCCAGTTCCACACCGACGATCGTATACAACACAATTCCCGGCGCTGAATCGATTTCCTGAAGGACCCGATCCAGCTGCCGCTTGGTCCGGACCAGGGGATGGACATGCTCGATCGCCTGTACTTTCGAGTACTGAGCCGTCGCCGCCTTGGCGATGGTGGTCAGGGTTTCACCCGTCGAATCCGATATCAGATGCAGGTGGAAATAACGCGGATGGCTTTGGGACATGTGTGGAAACTTCCGTTGATAAAATTCGCCCGTTTCGGCGTTAAACGATTTCTGCGCGCATCATGCACATCCATCGAATTTTTTTCCCACACATTGGCGCGTTGGGAAAGATCACCATAATATTATCCCAGTGCTTATCATTATTCGGGTTTTAGGAGTAGAATCCAACATTCATTCACAACCAACCCAGAATCTCTTCCTGTTCCAATGAAGGATAACATATTGTAATAATTATGGTATTACTTAGATAGTATGGGACAGGTCGGTTTCAACCAAATATGGATCTGACTTATCACCATCCGATAACCTGTGGATCAATAAGGAACAAAAAATAATCACCATATTCCACGCCTAAGCAATAACAGTAGCAATCTTTTAAATAGAATTTATGATTTAGAGGAAAGCTCTGCAACGCACTGCATAACTCATGACCGCTCAAGCCGCTGACAAGATATTTCTGAAAGCACTCAAGGGAGAGCCGACCGAACATCCGCCGATCTGGCTGATGCGTCAGGCCGGCCGCTACCTGCCCGAATACCGTGAGGTGCGCAGCAACGTCAAAAGTTTTCTTGATCTCTGCTACACGCCGGAACTGGCCATCGAGGTCACCTTGCAGCCGATCCGCCGTTACGGCTTTGATGCGTCCATCCTGTTTTCTGACATTCTCGTCGTTCCCGACGCGCTCGGCCAGTCGGTAAAATTCGTTGAGGGCGAAGGCCCCCGCCTTACCCCCCTCGAGAACGCCGGCGATCTGGCCAAGCTTTCGGTCGATAAGACCGCCGCCACCTACGCACGTGTCTGCGAAACCGTGGCGGGCTTGCGCGCCGCCTTGCCGGCGGAGACAACGCTGATCGGATTTTGCGGTGCCCCATACACCGTCGCCACCTATATGATCGGCGGAAAAGGCTCTCCGGACCAGGCGCTTACCCGTTTGGCGGCCTATCGGGATCCGGAATTTTTCAACGCTCTGATGGATCTCCTGGTGGAAACTTCCACCGACTATCTCAGCCAGCAGGTTGCCGCCGGGGCCGAGGTTCTGCAAATCTTCGACAGCTGGGCCGGCAATCTGCCAGAAACGGAATTCGAGCGCTGGGTCATCGCCCCCACAAGCAGGCTGGTGGCCAATCTCAAGACCCGTTTTCCTGAAGTGCCGATCATCGGTTTTCCCCGCGGTGTCGGACCGCTCTACGAAGAATTCATCCACACCACCGGTGTCGACGCCGTCAGCTGTGATACCTCATTGCCTCTGGACTTCATCCGCGACTCACTTCAAAAGCATGTTCCGGTGCAGGGGAATTTGGATCCGCTGCTGTTGGTCTCGGGAGGGCAGGAAATGACAGATCGCGTCGAGGAAACACTGAGCGTTTTTGGCAACCGAAATTTCATTTTCAATCTCGGTCATGGCATCGTTCCCCAGACACCGCCGGATCATGTGGCGCAACTTGTCGCGCAGGTGAAGGCGAACAAGTGAGACAAGGGTGCGCTTGAAAAGACACGCTTGAGAGAGACCGGCACGACGGTAAGGTTCCAGCGGACAGACCATCATCATGCTTTTTTTATGGATCAAAGCCCTGCATATCATGGCCTTAATTGCCTGGATGGCGGGCCTGTTCTATCTGCCGCGCCTCTATGTCTATCATGCCCGGCCGCAGACCGGCCCGGACATGTCGGAAACTTTCAAGGTCATGGAACGCCGCCTGTTGAAGGCGATTATGAATCCGGCCATGCTGGTGACCTGGGCTACGGGGCTCGGCCTCGGTTACATGCTGGGGCAGTTTTCAGCCGATATTCAAATCTGGTTTGCGTTGAAACTTCTCCTGGTCCTCGCCCTGACGGTGTATCACATGGCGCTCGGGCGCTGGCGGCGGGAATTTGCCGAAGACCGGAACACCCATACGGAAAGATTCTATCGGTTTATCAATGAAGTTCCGACCCTGATCATGATCGCCATCGTGATCCTGGTTATCTTTCAGCCTTTCTAGAATTGGACTGCAATTTTATCCGCGTAAATTTTCATAATGCTGAATCAGTGCTTTTTATTTCCGATTGTTTCTGGTATATACGAATCACGATTTGTCGCGGTGGCTCATAAAAACAAACCTTGAAAGCGGTCCGGCAAACAATTAATTCAAATCTTAGGTTTGTCTGTCGTAAGACCCTTTCAAACTTAATTCTTTTGAATCCTTCCATATATCACGGCTTTTCATAATCAGAGCTGCGCTCATCTCACCATCTTAAAAAGCCGACCGGAGTCCCCTTCCCATGCAGGAAATGAAACTTCAAGACCTTAAAATTAAAACCCCGACCGAACTTTTGAACTTCGCTGAAGAAGTCGAAGTGGAAAATGCCAGTACCCTGCGTAAGCAGGAATTGATGTTCGCGATCCTGAAGCAACTGGCGTCCCAGGAAATCGAAATCATCGGCACCGGCGTTGTCGAAGTCCTGCAGGACGGTTTCGGATTTTTGCGGTCTCCCGATGCGAATTACCTCCCCGGGCCTGACGACATTTATGTCAGCCCCAGTCAGATCCGCCGTTTTGGTCTCCGCACCGGCGATACGGTTGAAGGTCTCATTCGCAGTCCCAAGGACGGCGAACGTTATTTCGCACTTCTCAAAGTCAACAAGATCAATTTCGACGAACCGGAAGCCGTCCGTCACAAGATTCACTTCGATAATCTGACCCCGCTCTATCCCGATGAGTGGCTGCGCATGGAGATCGAAGATCCGACGATCAAGGATTTGTCCGCACGGGTGATCGATATCGTCGCCCCCCTCGGGAAAGGCCAGCGGGGCCTGATCGTCGCACCGCCGCGTACGGGTAAAACCGTGCTGCTGCAGAACATTGCCCATTCCATTACCACCAATCATCCCGAATGCTATCTCATTGTCCTCCTGATTGACGAACGTCCCGAAGAGGTCACGGATATGCAACGCTCGGTTCATGGCGAGGTGATTTCCTCGACTTTCGATGAACCGCCGAGCCGACACGTTCAGGTGTCGGAAATGGTGATCGAAAAAGCCAAGCGCCTTGTGGAACACAAACGCGATGTGGTCATTCTCCTGGATTCCATCACTCGCCTGGGGCGCGCCTACAATACGGTCGTTCCCTCTTCGGGTAAGGTCCTGACCGGTGGTGTCGACTCCAATGCCCTGCAGCGGCCGAAACGATTTTTTGGGGCCGCCCGTAATATCGAGGAAGGCGGATCCCTGACGATTATCGCAACCGCCCTGATCGATACCGGCAGCCGCATGGATGAGGTCATCTTCGAGGAATTCAAGGGCACCGGTAACTCGGAAATCATTCTGGACCGCAAAGTCGCCGACAAACGCGTTTTCCCGTCGATCGACATCGCCCGCTCCGGTACCCGCAAGGAAGAACTGCTTGTGGAGCCGATGCTCAAGAAAATGTACGTGCTGCGACGGATCCTCAATCCCATGGGCACCATGGACGGCATCGAGTTTCTTATCGACAAGCTCAAGCAGACGAAATCCAACGAGGATTTCTTTGATTCCATGAATACCTGACCGGGTTCCATCGGATCTGCACATCACTTGAGATTCCAGTTTCCCCGGGAATTCCAAATCTCCTGTGGTTAAACAGCGGAAAACCCTTTTTGCTTTCTGGCCGGTGATTCGCGAATCACTTAAAGGCATAAGA
>JANQOC010000258.1 GCA_028279265.1 Hyphomicrobiales bacterium | reverse complement strand
CATTATCGGCCAGATCAATTTCGGCGATGGAACCGATACGCTCATCGTGCATCCGGGTCTGTTCCTGACGCTGACCGTCGACACCGAACCCGAAATCATCGAGGCCGGGGCCGCACTCGTGGTCATGAGCGGCAACCAGCTGATCATCGCCGACAAACCCAATCAAATGGATTCCCATACCATATTGGCCAGTGTTACGGATGGAATCGGAAACACCGTCGCAAACCGTTATACCGCTCTCAGGACGACGCCGGTCACCGGCCCGGCTCAGCAACTGTCAAACCAATTGCCGGAGCCGAATTATCTCATCGGCGCGGATCTGGACAACTCGCTGTCCCACCAGCCGGAGCAAGCGCAAAGGACCCGGCGCGGCAAACGCCTGTGGATCGACAGTTTCGCCAGCTACCGGGAGAAGGACAGAACATCGGCAGAACCGGCAGATATCTACAAGACCGGCGGCTTCATCTCCGGCATGGACGCATCCATTAATGCCCGCTTGATGGCCGGTGTCTTTGTCGGCGCCGCCGACACAAGGATCCGGGAATCAGAAACCCAAAGGGGTGGGATCGACACCTATTTCGGCGGCCTTTATGGCAGCTATGGCAGCAGGAGTGGATCCGTTGATTTTTTACTTACCGCGGGCTGGAGCGATCCTCTGAAGTCAGGTTCGGCAGGGACGTTGAATCCCGCCAGTTGGTTTGTCTCACCGGAAATCGGGTTAGAGCGCCAACTGCCGGTTCTGGGCCTGAAAGCAAGCCTGCGGGGCCGCTATACCGCTCAATTTCTCGATGATTACCAATCAGGATTTACGGAATTTTCCGCAAGAGACATCCATTCGCTTCAGGCTCGCCTGCAAATCGCCCGCCCTTTCCATTTTACTGGCGAGAGTGGAAAAACCAGTGTGGCGACACCTTATGCAGGGCTCGATATGAGCCGCGTACTCGACGGCGAAAACCAGGAATTATCGGTCTCGGGTCAGACCTTTTTTCTGACAACAAATTTGCAGGAGAAAGAATGGGCCAGATTCGCAGGAATCCGGTTCTCGGCGGCTTTGACCGATAATTTTTCCGTCGATGCCCAATTCGAAGGACGACGTTCCGACCGGGAAACAAAATCCGCAATTGCCAAACTCGGCGGTTCCTGGAAATTCTGAACTGCTATTTGCGCCTGGACTGATAGGCCGCCCACAAATCCGGCCGCCGGTCTGCGGTAGTTTTTTCCGACTGTTGCCGGCGCCATTCCTCAATACGCTTGTGATTCCCCGAAGTCAGCACTTCGGGAATATCCAGGCCTTCCCATTGCTGCGGCCGGGTGTACTGGGGATATTCAAGGAGACCGTTTTCAAAACTCTCCTCGATCGTCGAGTCTTCCGATCCAAGCATGCCCGGTAAGAGTCGGACGATGGACTCAAGGATCGCCAGGGCTGCACTTTCGCCGCCGGCGAGTACAAAGTCTCCTATGGAAATTTCCTCGATGGATCGCCGCTGGAACAGGCGTTCGTCAATCCCTTCGAAGCGGCCGCAGAGAAGGACGGCGCCAGGACCCTGCGCCAGCCGATGCGCATCCTGCTGCTTGAACGGGCGACCCCGGGCCGAAAGACAGAACGCCGGCAAATCCGGCGCCAGTTTGTGGGCGTGATCGAATGCTGCCGCCAGAACATCCGCCTTCATAACCATACCGGCACCGCCGCCGGCAGGTGTGTCGTCAACTGATCGATGACGATCCGTCGCAAAATCACGAATATTAAGAGCCTCGACGCTGAAACGCCCGGCCTCGAGTCCGCGGCCAATAAGGGAATGCCCTAGGGATCCCGGAAACATGTCAGGGAACAAGGTCAGAACGACAGCGCGCCAGCTTGTTACATTTGCTTCGTTCTCAGCCATCTTCGTTCTCAGCTATCTAAGACTCGTCCTGCGCCTGTTTGCCGGAATTCCGATCAGTGTCATCGAGCCACATGCCCGGATTCGGAACCCTTACGAATCCATCCTGAATATTCACCTCGGTAACTGTTTCGCGATCGAATGGCAGGAAGACCGAATTCTTTCGGCCCTCAAGCCTGACCTCAAGAAGATCGCCGGCGCCATAGTTCTGGACTGCGATCAAGGTACCCAGATCCTCGTCGTCACCGTCGCGGACGCTTAGGCCGACAAGATCTGAATAGAACCATTCGTCTTCCGCGGGAGGCTCGAATCTGGAACTGCGAACATAAAGCTCGACACCCTTCAGAGCTTCGGCCTGATTGCGGTCCGTGACACCGTCGATTGCAGCGACAATCGTATCCTTGCGAATTTCCGCTTTGCCCAGCTTGTAAGACGTTGCACCGTCGGCACTGGCAAGGGGACTATAGGCAATGAGGTTTTCCGGCGCTTCGGTAAACCACTTGATCCGAACCTGTCCTCTGACGCCGTGGACACCGGAAATCACGCCGACACAAACCAGACTGTCGTCACGATTCCGCAAACCTTTCGCCCTTGTTCTGTGCGTGTTCTGTGCGAGCCGGACTATGCTTCCGCGGCGGCTTCTTCACCACCTTCTTCAGCCGGGGCGGCGTCACCAGAGTCCTGTGCAGCTTCTTCTGCGGCAGCCCGCTCTTCTTCTTCCCGTTCCTGACGTTTCCGACCCGGCAGCGCCTTGATCGGGTTGTTGCGCGCCTCACGGGCAAGAATACCGGCACTGTCCAGGAAACGATGCACGCGATCCGTGGGCTTGGCACCGACGGAAAGCCAGTGGCGAATTCGATCCTCGACCAGAGTTACACGGGCGTCGCTATCTTTGGGCAGCAGCGGATTATAGGTTCCGAGACGCTCGATGAAGCGGCCATCGCGGGGGGCGCGGCTGTCCGCAACCACAATTCGATAGAAAGGCCTTTTTTTTGCGCCGCCGCGCGACAAGCGAATTTTTAGTGACATTGACTCTTATTCCTTTTCAAAGACTTTGTTGTACATAAAATGAGTTGAACGCTTTTTATCCTGATAGCTATTTGTTCTTTTTGCCGGTCAGCCCCGGTAATCCCGGCGGCAAGCCGGGTCCGCCCAATCCGGGTAGTCCGGGCGGCAGTCCGCCCTGGCCCAGGCCTGGCATGCCCTTTGGCAATCCTTCCAGTTTCTCGAGAGCATCCGGCGGCAAATCCGGACCGCCGCCCATAAGGCCGGACAGCATCCCCTTCTTGCCCATCTTTTTCATCATGTCGGCCATCTGGCGATGCATTTTAATGAGCCGGTTGATTTCCTGGATCGATGTTCCGGACCCTGCGGCGATACGCTTTTTCCGCGAGGCATTGAGAAGCTTCGGTCGGCGTTTTTCTTCCCGGGTCATAGACGAGATGATCGCTTCCTGGCGTTTGAATATGGAATCGTCCATATTTGCAGCATCGATCTGCTTCTTGATCTTGCCGATGCCGGGCATCATTCCCAGGATGCTCGACATGCCGCCAATTTTCTGCATTTGTTTGAGCTGTTCGGCGAGATCTTCAAAGTCGAAGGATCCCTTGCGCATCTTCTTGGCGATTTTTTCCGCTTTTTCGGCATCAATGGTTTCCGCGGCTTTTTCAACCAGGCTGACCACATCACCCATGCCAAGGATTCGGTTCGCTATACGGTCGGGATGAAACTCTTCAAGCTCGTCCAGTTTCTCGCCGGTGCCGAGAAGCTTTATCGGTTTACCGGTAACCGCGCGTGTCGAAAGCGCGGCACCGCCGCGGCCATCGCCGTCGATTCGGGTCAGTACGATCCCGGTCAGACCGATACGCTCATCAAAGGACTTGGCGACATTGACAGCATCCTGACCGGTAAGGGAGTCGGCGACCAGAAGCACTTCATGGGGCGTGGATATGGTCCGCACTTCCGAAACTTCGGCCATCAGCGCTTCATCGATGTGTAATCGCCCGGCTGTATCCAAAAGGACAACGTCGTAACCGCCGAGACGCGCGGCTTCCATGGCCCGCTTTGCGATGGTCGGCGGTTCCTGACCCTCGATGATCGGCAAGGTTGTCACCGATATCTGTTCTCCCAGCACTTTCAGCTGTTCCTGCGCCGCCGGCCGCCGCGTATCCAGGGAGGCCATCATGACCTTGCGCTTGTCCCGCTCGGTCAGTCGCCGGGCGATTTTTGCCGTCGTCGTTGTCTTACCCGACCCCTGCAGCCCGACCATCATGATCGCGACGGGCGGTGTCGCATTCAGGTCGATGGGCTCGGCATCGGAACCGAGCATGGCGACGAGTTCGTCATAGACGATCTTGACCACCATCTGACCCGGTGTCACCGAGCGCAGCACCTCCTGGCCCACGGCTTTTTCCAGAACCTTGTCAGTAAATTCCTTAACGACATCCAGGGCCACATCCGCTTCGAGGAGGGCGCGGCGAACTTCACGCAGCGCCGCCCCGACGTCGGCTTCGCTCAAGGCACCGCGCTTCGTCAGCTTCTCGAATATATTTCCCAGGCGGTCTGAAAGGGACTCGAACATGTTATGGGTTACCTGCGCTTTGTCTCGGTTTCACAGTTACTTGGCTCGGCTTCACTCTTATTAAATATCGCGTCTGACTATAAGTATCCTGTCTGACTTAATTTGGCGTCTGGCGACCGCCGTTTCAATCAAACCAATTCCAGTTTTGTTTCCTCAACCGCAAACGCACCCGCGGGCGAACCTTCGCTGACGGGTGTTAACCGATTGACCTCCCGGCGGATCTTGCCTTGTCAGGATTGATCCCGAACCATGTGCCATTCAGTTGCTCAAATTTGCAATTGAGCGATTTGTGACCCGGAAACTAAGCCGGATCTGGCAAAAGGTCAACACGCATTCTCCCGGACCTGTCCGGCGCAGTTTTCCCCTGTCTCGGCTCCAGTCGATCCGCAATTAAGCCGCCTGGTGCAGGACCAGCTGCTCAAAGGGGATAACCCAGCCATATTTGTTACAGGCAGCGATAAGCAGACGGGCAATTTCCCGTTCCACGTCTTCATAGCGATCGGCCGCCCGCCCGGCAATCTGGGCTTCGACCTCATAGTCGAGGGATGACGCCCCCGCTTTCAAGAACGTCACGACCAGCTTGTGAAGTTCCGCCGGCCCCAGCGCTTTTTCCAGGCCTTCCTGGATAAACGCCTGCAACTTCTCGGGAATTTCATCGGTTGCCTCGGCCTGATGCTTATAATCAATGCCGAAAATCGTTCTCAGGCGATATCCGTTCGACAGGTTCATGGGCACTTGTTCGAGATACGCATTGGTCGGATAGGTCACCTGTTCGCCACCCATCTCGGTAATCTGCACGATTTCCGGGGTCTGAATGGCCACCTGTCCGATGCGACCGTCATTCAGCCGCACCCAGTCACCGCGCTTGGACGGAAACCAGGCTTCATCCTCGCCAGTCGGCCGCGAATGCAGACCCGAAAGCTGCCGCACAGGCACCGTAAACTCACCGCCAGCCAGCGCCGGATTGCGCAAATCCGTATAAAAATCAAGACGCTCCACCAGCCAGGGAACGCCGTCGATCAGGACCCGCTCCCCTTCCTGGACAGCCCCCAGGTTCAGGAGCAGCGTTATCTGTTCCAGCATGTTGGGAATCATGCGCACCGCCAGCCAGACCAGGGCGACGAGAAAGACCATCGTCAGGCCGAGAAGTAGCCAGTCGTTGAACATGTTGAATATTATCAGCATGGCGAAGATGGAGAAGAATACGGTGAAGACCTGATAAATCAGGCTGAAAAAGCGCACCGCCAGGGAGCGCCGCCCGGAACGCCGGTGGATAAGATAATTGCTGGCCCGGCCTGCCAGGCGCATAACAAAAAAGACACCGAAAAAGGCGAGCAGTCCGAGAGAGAAGTTGAATCCCCGGCTGCGGAAAAACTCGGTGAAATACTGTCCGGCGCGCTGGGACGCTGAAGTTCGTTCCCGCAGTTTGGATTCGAGTTGCCGGTCAAAGCTGGTTGCGAGGTCCTCTGCCGATTCCAAACGCTGGGTCCAGATTTTCTGGATCTCTTTCAGCCGTTTGGTCACTTGCCGGTCCTTGCTCTGGGCGATAAGCGGGTTGATGCGGTCGACTGCCTTTTGCGCGATCTCGGAATTACGCTCGGCAATTGTCTGACCGCGGCGAAGCCGTTCGATCTGGCGCGCATCTTCCGTGGCGGATTTCAGCATGACGACAAAGGGTTGAACAAGCTGTTCAAGTTCGACCTGCAAATTAAATTTCTCGGTTTCCGTTGAATTGAACCTGTCATTGGAGACACCCGTGGACATGGCGGTGATCTGGTCACGGATTGATTCCAGTTCCGCCCGCTCGCCCTTGAGCAGTTCCTGAATACGTTTCTTTTCGGAATCCTCGGTCGTTCGATTGAGCTCGTTGAGAACCTTGCGGACATCCTTTTGCTGCTGGCTTTCAAGCTCCAGCAGGTTTTTCAGGGTCGTCAGCGCTTCCGTCACTTTTTCGGCTGCGCTTTTTTCATTTTTGTCCTGTCCTGAAACCGGCATGGTAAAAGTGCAGATGAGCGAAATGATCAGGGCCGTCACAGTCAAAGTGCGGGCAATCATTGATCGACCCGGTTCTTCGGCAATTCGTCGCATTTGAGAAATCAGCATGATCCCGTGTCCTCACTCCCGAAATTGTGCGCTGAACGCTGCTTATATTGTCCTGGTATTGTCGTTGCTTGCGAAACTTGATGTCTCTGAAAGTAGAGTAACTTCACAAAGCACAAGAAGCACCAGATGCCAAGACATACAATGCCTCGGGGTCCCATGGGCAGAAATCTGTGTATTCAATTTATGGAAATAATTGGTTCGGCAACGCCTGAGAAAGGAACTTAGGCGGCGAATATGGAAATGCTTTCGTCCACCTGGTCCGGTTCGCTGGCCATAATGCGGCTATAGTCCTGAGCCGTTTCAGGTAGCCCGTAAAGGAACCCCTGAACCTGATCGCAGCCAAGAGATTTAAGGATTTCCGCCTGATTGATGCGTTCCACACCTTCGGCAGTGATCTTCACGTTCAACGCTTTTCCCAGACCGATAATCGTTTTGACAATACTGATTCCGGTGGTGTCATTTTCCAGATTGCGGATAAATGACTTATCGATTTTCAGCTTATCGAATTTAAACTCGGACAGATAACTCAGGCTCGAATAGCCTGTACCGAAATCATCGATCGCTATCGCCACGCCGAGTGATTTGAGTTTGAAAAACTCTTCAATCACCATATCCGTATCGCTCATCAGAAGGGATTCCGTGAGTTCCAGTTCGAGACGCGCCGGATCGAGCCCGGTTTCCATGAGAACATCGGCGACCAGCTCCGACACGCTGATATTCTGGAACTGAACCGGAGACAGGTTGACCGCAACTTTGTAGGGATGGGACCATTTGGCCGCCGTCTGACAGGCGGTGCGCAACGTCCATTCCCCAAGCGAAACGATCTGGCCGGAACTTTCGGCAACAGAAATAAAATGAGACGGGGCGATGATGCCATGCTCCGGATGATCCCAGCGCAGCAGAGCTTCCGCACCCGCGAGACGTCCCGTCGCCACCTCGAACTGGGGCTGATAGTAAACCTCGAGCTGGTTGAGATTGATCGCCTGACTGAGCTGATGCTCCAGTTCTCTCTTACGCTGAATCGATTTGTCCGTATGTGGATCGAAAAAGCGGAAGGTATTGCGGCCTTCGTCCTTCGACCGGCACAGGGCGAGATCCGCGCTCTTCATCAGGATATCCGCCGTATCACCATCGTTAGGCGCGATGGAAATGCCCATACTCAGCGTGCATACAACCTCTTCACCGTCGATGATGTAGGGTTCATTAAGGGCGTGCCTGAGGTTATTTAGGAACTTCCGGATTTCTGCTTCTTCCGAAATGCCGAGACAGGCAATGGCAAATTCATCGCCGCTCAGTCGCGCGACAAGATCCCCGGGACGGCAGACGGATTGCAGGCGACTGGCGATTTTCATCAGCAGTTCATCACCACGATTGTGGCTGAGCATGTCGTTGACTTCTTTGAACTTGTCAATGTCGAGGAAGATAACCGCCAGTTGCGTATCCATGCCACGCCGGACACCCATCAGGTTTGAGAGATCCCTGAGGAACGACTCGCGATTGGTGAGCCCCGTCAGGCTGTCTTTGTTCTCCAGTTTCTGGAGCTGCGCCTTGGCGTTCAGCAGTTTATGAATCCCGGAAATAACGGCAATGACAAGGGCACTACCGCTCACGAAAAAGAACAGAGCCGCAAGCTTCATGACCCAGTCAAATCCGGCGTCGACAATATTCCTAAGCCGGGTCTGGTCCGTATAAATTGCGATGAACCGGCGCTCGGCATTCCCCGGAAATATCGGCAGAACGGCAATGGAATATTTTTGCGGCGCCAGATTGCCGTCCCCATTGAACAGGCCGATGGACAGGTTCTGCCTGCCGGTTTCCAGGGTTGCCAGGGCCCCGCGTACAAACGGCTTTCTCAGGGGCGAAACCCCCAGCCAGCGGGTATCGCCTGTCGTTGACAGCAGCTTGAAGTCGGAATCGTAGAATTCATAGCGGAATATCTGGCTGAACAGCGACAGCTGTTCCGGATGATTGTGCGATGCCGCCTCGACATTGCTGTCCGTACGTTCGGAAGCAAACTGACCGGATTCGAGGAACCTCACCCAGCGAATGGACTGTTCCAGGGCATAGCGTTCCAGGTCCTGGGAAACACGTTTTTCCCATATGTGAATCCCAAACCCGAATATGGCGGTAATCACGGCGAAAAAGCACGCCAGGATAATACTTTCGCGTTTGAATTCGAATTTTGACATCATCTAATAATCCGGCATTGAAAATCTGTTCTTAGATGATGAATCTAAAGATCTTCATAATATCGAAGGGAGAAGAAATTCGATCTCTTAACCAGAGGTTAAGGATCGTTGGATTTTCGGCGCGATCGGGATCTAAAACTCCCAAATTCTGACAAGCCATGCCGGCAACGCCCGAATATCAGCGAAAAAGCGCGGATGCAGGCGGAAATTGGCAAAAAGAACTTTGCACAATCAGGCCGGATGGCCATATAAGACAAACATGATAAACAACGCGCCCTTGAGATTCCTGAAAATGAACGGACTTGGCAATGACTTTGCCATTTTCGACGGCCGTTCGCGCGCGCTGCAGCTGGGCCCCGAAGGGGCCAAGCGCGTGGCCGACCGCGAGGCCGGAATCGGCTGCGATCAGGTTATTGTTGTTGAACCTTCTGACCAGGCCGATGTTTTCATGCGCATTCTCAATGCCGATGGCGGCGAGGTCGATGCCTGCGGCAATGCCGCCCGTTGCGTTGCGGCCGTCATTGCACAGGAGCTGCAGAAAAACCAGGTTTCCATCGAAACCAATGTCGCACTTCTTGGCGCCATGCAAAATGACGACGGCACCATAACCATCGATATGGGCGAGCCGCTGTTCGACTGGGAATCCATTCCCCTTTCCGAGAAATTCCACGACACACGGGGCATTGAACTTGCCGTTGGCCCTGTCGGCAATCCGGTCATGCACACACCCAGCGTTGCCAATGTCGGAAATCCCCATTGCATCTTCTGGGTCGATAATCTGGCGGACCATGATCTGGCCTCCATTGGACCGATCCTCGAATATCATCCTTTCTTTCCCGAGCGGGCCAACATATCCCTGGCTCAGGTCAACTCGCGGCAGAGCATGGATCTCATCGTCTGGGAACGGGGCGTGGGCCTGACCAAAGCCTGCGGTACTGCAGCCTGCGCCGCAGCGGTCTCCGCGCACCGCAAAAGAATCTGCGACAGAACCGTCATGGTGACACTGCCGGGCGGAACACTGCGCATCGACTGGCGGGAGTCCGACAATCACATTCTGATGACCGGGGCCATCGAGTATGAGTATGATGGCCATCTCGACCCTGTCGACTTTGCCTTTCAGCAGGCTTGAGTTTGAAGATGACGAAATCCAAGATAGTCACTTTCGGTTGCCGTCTGAACAGTTATGAGTCCGAGGTCATGGCTGATCTCAGCGATGCGGCCGGACTGCAGGATACGATTGTCTTCAATACCTGTGCGGTAACGTCCGAAGCGCAGCGGCAGGCCCGACAGGCCATTCGCAAAGCGCGCCGGGAAAACCCCGATGCAAAAATTGTCGTCACCGGCTGTGCCGCCCAAATCGATCCGGGTGAATTCGCCGATATGCCCGAAGTTGACCATGTCATCGGCAATTCCGAAAAAATGGACAGGGCGGTTTTCGACAGTCTCACGCTGCCGGACAGCGAACGTATTATCGTCAACGACATCATGTCCGTAAAGGAAACCGCGAACCATTTGATCTCCGGATTTGGAGAACGCGCCCGCGCCTTTGTCCAGATCCAGAACGGTTGTGACCATCGCTGCACGTTCTGCATCATTCCCTATGGCCGCGGAAATTCAAGATCCGTTCCCGCAGGCGTCATAGTCGAGCAGGTTCGGGCTCTCGTGGAACGTGGCTTCAAGGAAGTTGTTCTGACCGGTGTTGATTTGACCGCCTATGGCAAAGACCTGCCGGGGCAGATGACACTCGGCTCCCTGGTGAAATCGATTTTTCACCAGGTCGGGGACCTACCGCGCTTACGCATCTCCTCGATCGATTCCATTGAGGTGGATGCGGACCTTCTCGACGTCATTACCAATGAACCCCGGCTGATGCCGCACTTGCACCTCTCCCTGCAATCCGGCGACAACATGATTTTGAAACGTATGAAACGCCGGCATCTGCGCGAGGATGCGATTGCTTTCTGCGAACTGGTCCGACGGGAACGTCCGGATATCGTCTTCGGCGCTGATATCATTGCCGGCTTCCCCACGGAAACGGAAGATATGTTCGCCCAGTCGATGGATCTCGTTGATGCTTGCGAACTCACTTTTCTGCATGTCTTCCCTTACTCGCCGCGACCCGGTACGCCGGCGGCTCGCATGCCGCAACTCGACCGGAGCATTGTAAAGCAGCGCGCCCAGAGATTGCGGACACTGGGTGGCGAAAGACTGTCGAAATTTCTCGCCCGTCAAAAAGATCAGACCGTGGAGCTGCTGATGGAAAATTCCACCGTCGGACGCACGCCCCAGTTCGCGGAAATGCAGCTCGATGAGTCCCAGGCAACGGGGTCAATCGTGACAGCCCGCATTGATGGCGTTACCGGCCATCAACTGGTCGGCCATTCGCTGCCGCATGTGAACTGACGGAGGATTTATTGTCGGACACTAACGAAAAGAAGGGATCATTCTTTGATCGCTTTCGCAAGAAAACAGAAGATCCCGCTCTATCCGTGACCGACGCGGAAACGGCCTCTGTTGCGGAAGATCGGCAAGACACGGATCCCCCCTCCGGCGAAACCCTGTCGGAAGAGGTGTCAAAAGAAAAGGATACTCCGGGAGATGTCACTGGGGAAGATATTGACGGGGAAGATACCGCCGAGCAAGAAGCCTCCCAACCCGAAGAAAAGAAGAGCTGGTTTCAGAGACTGAAGTCTGGCCTGTCGAAGTCTTCCTCGAAACTGACC
>JANQOC010000254.1 GCA_028279265.1 Hyphomicrobiales bacterium | reverse complement strand
TTTCGAAAACACATACCCCGGTTCTTTTCAAAGTCAAACGGTGTCGACAAAACGAGAAATCGTTCCGGCCAGGTAAAACCTTTGAATTCAATAGAACTGTTCTTTCGCACCTGGCTGCGGCCTCCGTCACAGCCGAGAATATAACTTCCCGCAAATCGCTCCCGCCCGTCCGGGGTTTCGACTTCTAATGATACAGAGTCCTCAGATTGTTGCACGGAGCAAACTTCGTGCGAAAAATAAACCTTACAGTGGGATAGAGACGACAGGAGATCGAGAAGAATTCGTGTTACCTTGAACTGCTCGCACTGTACAACATAGGGATATTTCGTATCGTCGCTCAGCAACGAATGATCAAACTCAGCGATCAGAGCGTTTGAAGGCCGATCCCAGAATTGAAATTCCCGAGAGATGAGGCCCTGCCGGATAACCTGATCAATGATACCGAGCTCGTCGAGCAATTCGAGTGTTGCAGGGTGCAAAGTTGCCGCACGCGGATCATTCTGAAGTTCCGGATTTTCATCAAAGACGGTGACCGGAATGCCTTTCCGGGCAAGATTATAGGCACAGGCAAGCCCAACGGGACCACCACCCGCGACCAATACCGATTCATCCGCACCCATGATCATCGCTCTCCCTGCACTGTTGACGCTGGACTGTTCCCACTCCGAATGGAGATTGCCGGGATAATACGAAGTCCAACACCCCAAGTGAATACCTAAACTGGATGGTTTTCATCAAAACCAGGCATGAACAGTGTTTTACCCGCCGGGAATCAAATTCAACGGCGAACTTACCCGTCTAAGATGAGATTTCGTGCGCTTGGTCCCAGATTCACTGTTCGTTAGTCTGCGTTGTCGCGGATTGATAGTTGGCAGACCACATCTCCATTGTTCCGCTGCCTGTGAACCTTCGATAATCCATTTGCCCTGCCTGCATGGAAAAACTGAGGGGGTTGATTTCCGGAGCGAAAAAGGAGTCCGATCCCGCGGATGCAACATCGAGTGTAATCGTAAAATCATAATTCCCAGGTTCCAGATCCAGGATGCGCGGGACACTCTCTCCGACCTGGGGAAAAAACTGAATGGACTCGGAAACAGATCCTTTTCCAGGAAGCACGATAGGGGCAAAGGCTTCGCCCGTTCCCGCGCCCCAGGTTCCCAGCTTTGAGGCGATGAATTTTTTGCGGTCCCCGCTTTTCGAATTTTTTACCTCCAGGACAATGGACAGAACTGTACCCGTCCTTGCGCCATCATTCGCGAGGGTCAAGGGGACAATAAAGACTTCAAACGGATTGTCCGGACGGTCAGGGTCTGTGTAGCTAATCTTCGGGGGAACAAAGATTTCCAGTTGAGGCGCCCTGACGACGGATTCATAAAAACTATAACCTGAAAATAACAGCGCAAAAGCTGAAATCAGTGTTGCGAACAAATTGGCGCCCATATGACTCCTCTGCTGTACGTGATTCAAGGCATGGGATGTCGCATGTCTAGAAGCACTTTCTCTTGTATTTTTCATGATCCCCAACTGCAAGGAATTATAATTCTGATCGGCTTTAAACTTCCGGAAGCCAAGACTTCGACCAACTATTTAGAGCTAAACTGGGGCGGCAATAGGGAATAGATGGCAATGATTTCGAGGCCCGTTGCCGGTATCAATTAGATGTCAGACCGAAATATCCACCCATCTGAAGGGCCCGGTCATGGGATTTAGTCGCGCATGCTGGCGGTCAGGAATCAATCAGCTTGCCGGGATTCATGATCCCCTGAGGATCGAAAATGTGGCGAAGCTGCTGCATCATACTGTATTCGACATCGGACTTTTGATTCCTGACACGAGATTTCAGGAGCTGGCCAACACCGTGTTCTGCGGCTATTGATCCTCCAAGCGACCAGACAAGTTCATCCACATCCTGATAGATCCGGTTGCACAGTTCATCAAATCCGGGATCTCCCTCGCCCTCGGGTATGACCGTGTAGTGGATGTTGCCATCACCAACATGGCCGGTAACATAGATAATTGCCGCTTGCTGATGTTCGCGCACAAGATTTTCAGCGCTATCGAGAAAATGCGTGATTTTGCTGATGGGCACCGAGACATCCCATTTTAGCAATCGGGACTTAAAGTACTGAGTGGGAATCATCTGGTCCCGGATTTCCCAAAGGTTGTTTTCCTGTTCCAGATTCTGGGACATCACGGCGTTTGCAAGAATTCCGGCTTCAAATCCCTGTTCAAACAGTGTTGTGACGAGTTCTTCTACATTCTCCCAGTCTGAAAACCTGACCAGGACGTACCAGTCAGACTTTTGATCGAGGGGACGCTGCAGCGCCGGGTAACGGTTTAGAGCTTTCTCGACCCCGAGACCCGGAAGCAGTTCAAATGCCGTAAGCTTATCTCCCCCAACTTTTTGCGCGAGTTCCAGATAGTTCATTAACTCCGACATCCCGGTCAGTATCCCAAACAAGGAGCAGTGCTGTCCCTGATTGGGATGAAGCTTGAAAACCAGTTTTGTGATGATCCCCAGGGTCCCTTCAGATCCGATGAACAGTTGCTTAAGGTCATAACCTGAATTGTCTTTGCGCAGTGCCCGCATACCATCCCAAATTTGCCCGTCCGGCAGTACAACCTCCATGCCCAGCACCTGTTCGCGTGTTGTACCGTAGCGGAACACATTTTGACCGCCGCCATTTGTTGCCACCGCACCGCCGATCATCGCCGAACCCCTCGCTCCCCAATCGGGTGAGAACAGGCGGTTATGTTCCCGCGCATAATCCTGAAGGGACTGCACAAAACACCCGGCCTCGGCGGTGATCGTGGAACATTCCGGATCAATGTCGATAATTTTGTTCATACGCGCCATCGACAGGATAACTGCCGATTTGTTTTCCGGGGGAATAGCCATACGGCAAACATTGGTGTTTCCGCCCTGGGGAATTATCGCCACATTGTTTGCCGCACAGATTTTGACGACTTCAGAGACCTGTTCCGTCGTATCGGGACGCGCGACCAGCGGGGTTTCTCCCTGTTTCCCGAACATATCGGTCAAATAGGATTCCGTGTCCTCGCCCTCAAGCCAGCCATTGGGACCCAGAATTTCTTTTAACTGCTCAACGAATTTCTGAGACATGAAAGTAATCCTCGATGTTCTGATACATCTTATCCTGCGCGGCCTTTAAACTTCAAACCGGTCAGGTGACAGGCCTTGTAAAACGAAAGCCTCTGCTGACAGTGTATTTTCGCGATCTTTGGCGTCAATCATCCTGACGGCGAGTCGCGACAATTCCGGAATAATCTGAATTCCATATCCCCCGAGTGCTGCCATCCAGAAAAAATTTGGCACTTTCGGATCAAATCCGCAAACCGGGTTTTTGTCGGCAACAAAACTTCTCAATCCCGCCCACTGGTTCTCTATTCGGCGAATGTCCAGATCGAATACCTTCTCAATTCGGTCAATACAAATGGCGACGTCCAATTCTTCCGGCTGTGAATCGCAGGGTTCGGACGGTGTCTCGTCTGCAGGTGACAGGAAGAGGCGGCCCGCTTCCGGCTTTAAATAGAAATTTTCCTGGCTATCCACGATCATAGGAAGTTGTTTAGTCGCTACGCGCTCAGGAGCAGATACAACAACCATAGTCCGTCTTTTGGGCACCAGTCCAATCTCTGTTGCACCGGCATGTTCACCGATCTGGCCGGCCCAGGCACCTGCAGCGTTTATAATCAACTCAGCCCGGAAGCTCCCCTGATTAATCTCCAGTTTCCAGCCATTTTTTAGCGGTGCTAATGCCTCAACCCGTGCATCGCAAATGAGACGGCAACCCTTTTTTTTCAGTTGTCGCAAATATGATTGATGCAGGATATCGACGTCAATATCCCAGCAATCTTTCTCATACCAGGCCCGGCCTTGAAAATCGTCGCGAAGAATCGGTATTTCATCCCTGAGCTTGTCAGTATCCCACTCTTCTACATCAGGCAATGAAGCGTTCGACAACTGGTTCCCATTTATTTCGCGCAATTGTTCCGCGGTTGCGATCTTTAACAGACCTCGCCTACGCAGAAGCGGGCTCTCCGTGAACTCTTTCGGAGGGTTTTGGAAAAAATCCAGTGATTTTTGAGTAAGGTCCCGTACTACAGGAGGTCCATAGGAAGGGGATAATATTGCAGCGGAACGACCGGTTGTGTGGTAACCGGGAGTATCTTCCATTTCCAGAACCAAGATTTTGTACGAACTGGGAAGTTCGGCAGCGATCGCGGTACCCGCAATGCCGGCGCCGATTATCGCAACATCGAAAACTTCATCCCGCTCCGAATTATCTCCTGCCATTACTCTCCCGATCCCGGCACAATCTCAATAACGGCTCTGAATACTCCAGAAATTCGACCAAAGTGCAAGTATCGACCGGCATGTCGGATCATCAAAAGAAACCTCTCA
>JANQOC010000245.1 GCA_028279265.1 Hyphomicrobiales bacterium | reverse complement strand
GAAACTACACCAAGGCCTGAAAACGCACATTTTGTGCACAAAAGTCTTTTTTAGCTCATATTTCCTGTTTTATAGAACTGGTGAAATTTGTTCCTCTTTTATTCCCGGGCTGGACTCGTGTATAATGCGGGGCAAGAGTGAACAGCAAATGGACCCCAGGGGGTAGGAACCATGTTTCGGTTTCAGCTTTTAATTGGAAAATTCGCGACCGCCTTGCTGCTATTGATCGCAACAGGCCTCGGGCCGGCCTCGGCGGAGCTTATCTGTATGAGCTGCAGTGAACCCGATCAAACCTATATTTGCGATGTGGATACGCCGGACGGGACACCCGGTTCCGGGGCCCTGCAACTCTATTGCGCCATAAGTATCGCGCGCGACCGCAATCACGGTTCCTGTACTTTTCGTCGCGTTGAGGCGGCTCAATGTCAGGGAACGCGGCTGACCTACACCTATCAAGGCCCGCGCAATCCCTTACCCGACGAGTCCCGGGATCTTGCGGTCCAGGAACCGGGTAATGATGAGCAGTTTCGCACCGAAGTGGACTCCGTTGAACCCGGCGAGCCGAGTGAACAGCAGGGAAAGAAAAACAAAGAGCCCAAAACCCTGGTCGACTTTACCGAACAGGCCGTAGAAAATTCTGCGGATCAACTCAAGAAAACCGGAAAAGCCGTGGGTGATGCGACGGCTAAAACAGGGGAATTCGTTGCGGAGTCTACGAAGAAAGCCGGAGAAAATATCAGCGGCGCCGCCAAGAAAGTGGGCAAGTCTGTTCAGGAATCAACCAAATCCACCTGGAAGTGCCTGACTTCCTGGTTCAGCGATTGCTGACGCGCTGAGAAGCTGAGAACAAGGGCTTGTACCGGTCGCCGCCACGGTGTCGCAGCTGCACTCAGCTCTGACGAACTCGCTCAACCGAAAACGAACTTAATGGCTCTGCAGCCACTGTCGCGCCGACCTCTGAGCCTTGGCTATATCAACGCGGCTCAGTTCCCGGGAAATTTCCTGGCGATATTCCAGTGCCGCCCTGTTTCCCTTCATTGCTGCGAGATTGAACCATTTGTGTGCTTCAACAAGGTTTTCTTCCACTTCCCGACCAGAGGAATAAAGTAAACCCAGTTCAAACAAGGCATCAGCAGAGCCAGTCAAAGTCGCAAGCTCGACTTTCTCCACCGTTGATGTGTCCATGCGTGCCATTCGACAATTCCCTTCTGTCCTGTCAAATCGCTTCCAAATCCGATTTTTCGTTGATTGAAAACCGTGCTTGAAAACTCCCACTCCAGACTGAGGAACTTCCTCAATCCTGGGAATAATCCTGTCACGCATCCGCCAAAAACTCGTAAAAAAACACGCTTAACAAATCCTGATCGAGTTCTTAACGGACTGCCAAAGATGTGCGGATATGGCTCAGACTTCCGCGTCTGTTCTCGATTTGGCGGGCATTTTATAAAAATATCGGCAGGGTGCGGTAAGACTTTGCTAACGATGATCTCAATTGATGCAGGTAATTTTTGCAGGCTACGGACACATCACCCGACTTTCTCCGCCGGCAGGCCAGGCTTATGACCTTTTCATTCGATTAAAGTGAGTGAATTGATCGCAATCATGCATTTGGATTGTCCGTCATCCAGTCAGGAGAACGGGCGTTGAAAATCACCGATGGTATCGAAATTGTAAAATTTGAATTCCAAGAACCTGATGCGAACCAATTTTTATGACCAATTATGCTTCAAAATCAGTAGAATAGACTTGAAGACCACGTTAAAAGTCATCAAAGTTTAAGTCGGAGTCAAAAAATCAAAATCTTGATAAGGAGGAAAGATGAGCGAGCGAGTTGCAATAGTCACCGGAGGCATGGGTGGCCTGGGTGAATCCATAAGTACGAAACTGCATTCCAACGGTTACAAAGTTGCTGTAACCCATTCGCCCTCCAACCAAACATATGAACAATGGCTCGCGGAACAGAAGGAACAGGGCTTTGATTTCAAGGCCTTTCCTGTAGATGTCGCTGACTATGATTCCTGTGCGAGCTGCGTTGAAAAAGTCGAGGCCGATGTGGGGCCCGTCGATATTCTCATTAATAATGCCGGTATTACCCGGGATATGACCTTCAAGAAAATGGATCCGGAAAGCTGGGACGCAGTTATCAAGACCAATCTCTATTCCGCATTCAATATGACCAAGCACGTCATTGACGGTATGGTTGATCGGGGTTGGGGCCGCGTTGTCAATGTCTCATCGGTCAACGGATCGAAAGGTGCTTTTGGGCAGACAAACTATGCGGCGGCCAAATCCGGCATGCACGGATTTACGAAATCCTTGTCACTGGAGGTTGCCCGCAAAGGCGTCACCGTCAATACGATTTCTCCCGGGTACATCGGGACAAAGATGGTCACGGCTATTCCCAAAGAGATTCTGGACGGCAAGATCATTCCGCAGATTCCAGCCGGGCGCCTTGGATTGCCTGAGGAAGTTGCCGGTCTGATTATCTATCTTTGCTCCCAGGAAGCGGCGTTTGTAAACGGTGCCAATATCGCCATCAATGGTGGTCAGCATATGCAATAAGGAGGCAGCCGCCGCTGCGGCCTCCGACAATTTCCGTAATCGAACCTGCATGGGTCCTTTTTACGGGTGAAAAGCGATTGATTTGGACGGATCCGCGCAATTGAACTGCGGATCCGTCACAAAACTGTGTCACAGTATCTATGAAAGGACCAACCATGGAATCTTATCAAAAACTCGCCGCGGAAATGGAGAAGCAAATCAAGAACTGGCAGAAACAGGTTGCCAGTATGCAGTCCATGATACCGAACATGGATGGCGATATGAAAAAACAGTTTGATGCCCAGCTTCAGACGATGCAGGAAAATATGAACCAGGCCAGCGAGCAACTCGCTGAGCTCCAGTCCGTCAATCAGGACGCCTGGAAGGATATTGAACAGGGCGCTATGAAAGCTTTCGAGCAATGGCAGAAGGGCTGGCTCAATGCCATGTCCAGATACAGCAAGTGATTGTTGAATATCCGGGAACTGTAATCTCCAAATCGGTTGAAAATTGACTTTATGTCATCGACATTTTGAGGCACAAGTTAACATCCGTTGCAACCTTGTGATCGCCGTTGAACGTCAGCGGCAGGGACGTGAATTTAATGAAAAAAATTTATAGCGATGCCAAATCCGCGCTTGACGGACTTCTGGTCGACGGCATGACCATCGCTGCCGGTGGTTTTGGCCTCTGTGGAATTCCTGAAAACCTGATCGCTGCCATTCGTGACTCGGGCGTCAAGAACCTGACTGTCGCTTCCAACAATGCGGGCGTCGATGATTTTGGACTGGGACTGTTGCTGGAAACCAAACAAGTCAAGAAAATGATCTCTTCCTATGTGGGAGAGAATGATTTGTTCATGCAGCAATTCCTGGCCGGTGAACTTGAGATCGAATTCAACCCGCAGGGCACGCTCGCCGAACGGCTGCGGGCAGGAGGCGCCGGTATTCCGGGTTTCTATACGGCGACCGGCGTCGGCACCCAGATTGCCGAAGGCAAGGAGCATAAGGAATTCGATGGCAAAACGTATATTCTGGAACGGGGTCTGCGAACGGATCTTGCCATTGTCAAGGCCTGGAAAGGCGATGAACAGGGGAACCTGACCTATCGCAAAACCTCGATGAACTTCAATCCCGAATGCGCCGCGGCAGGGAAAATCACCATCGCCGAAGTTGAAGAAATCGTACCACTGGGAACCCTCGACAAATCCGCAATTCACACACCGGGTATTTACGTGCAACGAATAATCGAAGGTGAACACGAAAAACGCATCGAACAGCGCACTATTCGGGAAGCTTAGAGTTTTGGGCTTGGAAGGAGAACATTATGCCTTGGGATAGAAATCAACTCGCGGAACGCGCCGCTCAGGAACTGGAAGACGGTTTTTACGTAAATCTTGGAATCGGGATTCCGACCCTGGTTTCCAACTACATTCCTGAGGGTTACGATATTACGCTGCAATCAGAAAACGGCATGCTTGGCATGGGACCGTTTCCCCTTGAGAATGAAATTGACGCTGATCTCATCAATGCCGGGAAACAGACGATTACCGAGCTTCGCCGGACCAGTTATTTTTCGTCTTCAAACAGCTTTGCCATGATCCGGGGCGGCCATATCAATCTCTCCATTCTCGGGGCTATGGAAGTTTCCCAGGATGGCGATCTCGCCAACTGGATGATCCCGGGGAAACTCGTCAAAGGCATGGGAGGCGCCATGGATCTCGTCGCCGGGGTTCAGCGCATTGTCGTCATCATGGAACACACGAACAAGAAAGGCGAACCAAAGCTGCTGAAGAAATGCACGCTGCCATTGACCGGAACCGGGGTCGTCGACCGAATTATTACGAATCTGGGTGTCTTCGATCCGACACATAACGGGCTCAAGGTTGTGGAGCTGGCTCCGGAAGTTGACCTCAACGAAGTCAAGGACAAGACAGAAGCAACAATTCTCATCGAATAATCCGGAACTGTTCCATCCCTGCCGTACCTATCGGAGTGGAACAGACAATCCGGAACGAATACTCTACATTTGCTGCAACGGATATTCTCATGTCACAGCCCTGCATAATCACTGTCGCCATCACCGGCTCGGTTCCCCGGAAAGAAGATAATCCCGCAGTCCCGATTTCCATTGCGGAACAAATCGAATCGACCCAGGAAGCCTTTGAAGCCGGCGCTTCCCTCGCCCACTGCCATGTGCGCAATGCCGATCAGACAACCACGTCGGATCCTGAAAAATTTGCAGAACTGCTGAATGGCCTGAGAAAGCACTGCCCGGGTATGATCGTTCAACTGTCCACGGGTGGGCGATCCGGGACCGGCAGGGAACGCGGCGGTATGCTGAGCCTCGCCCCGGATATGGCATCTCTCTCAACGGGCTCCTGCAACTTCCCCACCCGCGTCTATGAAAACAGCCCGGAACTCGTCGACTGGCTGGCCGAGGAGATGCTCAAATATAACGTCAAACCGGAGGTTGAAGCTTTTGACCTCTCGATGATTTTCCAGGCTGTCCTGATGGAAAAACAAGGACAGATCAAAGGCCCGCTCCATGTCCAGTTCGTCATGGGCGTGAAGAATGCCATGCCCGTGGACAGGGAAACCTTCGAGTTCTATGTCAAGACCCTGAAGCGCCTGGCGCCGGATGCAACCTGGACCGGTGCCGGAATCGGCAAGGATCAGCTGACTTTGAACAAATGGTCTCTCGAACTGGGAGGCCACTGTCGGACCGGCCTTGAGGATAATATCCGCATGGATAAGGAGACCCTGGCCCCGTCCAATGCGGCCCTCGTCAAACGGGTCGCGGATCTCTGCGGTGACTATGACCGACGACCCGCGACAATAGACGAGGCGCGCTCCCTCCTGGGATTAGCGGCGGCTTAGGGAACAACGGCCAAAGCCTCGGCTTCGGCCGTTCCCTGAAGATTCAATTTTACAGAAATTCCAACTCTATCGCGCACGCTGGCCAAAGAGGACGGATTGCGCCTTTTTATCCGTTGCAATGTTGTGCTTGGCCCGTTCTTCCTTGCCGACCAGAAGCGCCCTCTTAACCGCGGGACGGGCCTCGATGCGTTTCAACCAGGCCGACATGTGGGGAAATTTGCGCAAATTCTGCCCCTGGTTTTTGTACAGCCGTGCCCAGGGAAACGTCGCCATGTCGGCAATGGAATAGCTGCCGGCAAGATACTTTCTGCCTTTCAGCTGCCCATTGAGAACACCGTAAAGCCGATTGACTTCATCGGTGTAACGGTCAATGGCATAGGGGATTTTTTTCGGCGCATAGTTACGGAAATGGTGTGCTTGGCCCGCCATAGGTCCGACACCGCCCATCTGCCAGTGCAACCACTGGTCAACTTCGGTACGGTTCCTCTCCTTGTCGGGATAGAACTTGCCTGTCTTGCGCCCCAGATATTGCAGGATCGCTCCGGATTCAAACAGTGAGAGCTTTCTCCCCCCCGGTCCCTCCGGATCGACAATCGCCGGCATTCTGTTGTTCGGCGCAATTTTCAAAAAATCCGGGTCAAACTGATCTCCGCGGCCAATATTGATGTAATTCACTTCATAGGGAAGTTTACACTCTTCGAGCATAATTGATATTTTGTAGCCATTGGGAGTCGGCCAGTAGTAGAGTTGAATAGGTTTTTGCATCTATTCTTAGCTCCTGATCTGAAAAAGAATTGGGGTTGAATACCAGTGGCGATTATGCCGAGATATTGAAGATCGTGGAACCTGTGGTTTTCCGGGCTTCAAGATCCTGATGGGCTTGTGGCGCATCGACCAGGGGATAGGTTTGATTGATATTTACCTTGAGCACCCCGTCACCGACGACTTTGAAGAGTGCTGCGGCACCTTCCGCAAGATCTTCCTTTTTAGCGCAATAATGAAACAGGGACGGCCGGGTAACGAAGAGAGAGCCGTGCTGCATGAGCAGCCCCAGATTAAAGTCCGAGATCGGACCGGATGCGGCCCCGAACAGAGCCCAAAGACCCATGGGTCGCAGAGACTTCAATGTACCTTCCATAAAAGCCTTACCCACGGCGTCATAAACGACGTCAACGCCTTCACCATTGGTCAGTTCCCTGACACGCTCCTCAAAGTTTTCGGTCTCGTAATTAATCACATGAGTTGCCCCGTGGGCCTTTGCCAACTCTGTCTTGGCATCCGATCCTGCCGTGCCGATCACAGTGGCTCCGATGTGGTTGGCCCATTGACAGAGCAGCATGCCGACACCGCCAGCAGCGGCGTGAACGAGGATCTTGCTGTCCGCAGTCACGTTGTAGGTCTTGTGCAGCAGAAACCAGGCCGTTAAACCCTGCAGAGACATGGCGGCGGCGGCCTCATAGGAAATATTGTCAGGGAGTTTCATGGCCCGATCTGCAGGTAGCAGGCGCTCTTCGGCATAGCCGCCGATGGCACCCGCG
>JANQOC010000207.1 GCA_028279265.1 Hyphomicrobiales bacterium | reverse complement strand
GCACGCGAACTCACCCGCCGCAAGGGCGCCCTTGATATATCAAGTTTACCGGGCAAACTAGCCGACTGCCAGGAACGAGATCCCTCCAAATGCGAGCTCTTCCTCGTGGAGGGTGACTCGGCCGGCGGCTCCGCGAAACAGGCGCGCAACCGGGAATTTCAGGCGATATTGCCATTGCGCGGAAAAATCCTGAATGTTGAACGCGCCCGGTTCGACAAAATGCTGTCGTCGCAGGAAATCGGCACACTCATAACGGCGCTGGGCACGGGTATCGGTCGTGATGATTTCGATATCGAGAAACTGCGTTATCACAAGGTCATTATCATGACCGACGCTGATGTCGACGGAGCTCACATCCGGACCCTGCTTCTGACCTTTTTCTACAGGCAAATGCCCGAACTCGTCGAAAAGGGTTATCTCTACATTGCACAACCGCCCCTCTACAAAGTCAAGAAAGGCCAGTCCGAACAATATCTGAAGGATGAGGACGCGTTTCAGGATTTCCTGATCTCGCAGGGTCTTGAAGGGACAATTCTGCGTCTGAGCAGCGGCGAGGAACGCGGTGGTAAAGATCTGCGGGAAGTTGTCGATCAGGCAAGGCAGGCAACAGAGATATTGTCCAAGATCCATTCGCGCTATGCCAAGTTTATCGTTGAGCAGGCGGCTATATCCGGTGCCCTGGATCCGGAAAAACTCACGGGCGAGAACGGGCAACAACTCAGCTCGGAGATTGCCGGCAGACTGGATCAGCTTTCCGATGAAACCGAAAAAGGATGGGTTGGAGAGTATCTGGAGAACGGTTCCCTGAAGTTCTCACGCGAGGTTCGTGGTGTTCAGGAGGTTAATACCCTCGACGCGGCATTCCTGGCCTCCACCGATGCCCGTAAGCTCAATCAACTCGCTGAATTCCTGCGCGAGATCTTCGGCCAGCCAGGTCAGCTTCTCCGCAATGAAGAACGTCAGGAGATATTTGGTCCGACCGATTTGTTGAACCGGGTCTATGATGCCGGGCGCAAGGGAATATCGATGCAGCGCTATAAGGGGCTTGGAGAAATGAATCCGGACCAGCTGTGGGAGACAACACTGGATACGGAAACCCGGACCCTGTTGCAGGTGAAGCTGGGTGTCATGGACGAGACGGATGAGATTTTTTCAAAACTCATGGGGGATGTTGTGGAGCCCCGTCGCGAATTCATTCAGGAGAATGCCCTGGAAGTCGCAAATTTAGACATTTGAGTTTCGCGCAAGCAGTCAGCAGAAACTGTATCGCATAACCACGTTTGGGATTCGATTGGGCAAGTGCGGCAACGATGGAACGGCGTCTAAAATTACTGACCGTAATACTCATTTCATTCTTCGCGATATCCTGTTCTCAGAACCAACTGGATGCCGTGCCCGAAGCCGCGAAGACGCGCGGTTTCAGCGTCGACGCGGCGAGTGAAAATTCAGCGGCGAAAAGTACAAGCGTCCGCGTCTTCTTTGCGACGGACCGGACGAAAACCGGCAATGCCTCTCCAAAGGAGTATTTTGGTATTGGCCGGTCCAACCGGGTTCGCTATGGCGTCACAGAAGTTTCCATTCCCAGGGACCACAGGCTGGGACAGCTTGAAAGTCCCTCCATATGGCGGCTGGAGTTCGAGGAGAACCCGGAAAAACATGTGGTCCTGCAGAAAATTCAGGAAGTCGGCAAGAACAAATACTTTTCTGAAATAAAGGACCGCGTGGCGAAGTCCAAGGAAAGCAAAGCATTTGTATTTGTGCACGGTTACAATGTCACGTTTGAGGATGCCGCGCGCCGGACGGCTCAGATGACTTATGATCTGGGATTTGACGGTGCGCCCGTGTTTTACAGCTGGCCGTCTCAGGGGCGGAAACGGTTCTACCTGAAAGACGAAGCCAATATCGAATGGTCGGAACGCAACATCAAACAGTTTCTCACGGATTTCCTGGCCCGATCGGAGGCACAGAACATTTATCTGATCGCTCACAGCATGGGCAACAGGGGACTGACCCGGGCCGTCTCGTCGCTGATCCAATCCAATCCCCAGGCAAAGAACCGCTTCAAGAGCATTATGCTGGCGGCTCCGGACATTGATGCCGATGTATTCAAGAGAGATATTGCGCCGCACCTGCTTGATGCCGCGCAGAACGTGACATTGTATGTTTCTTCGGCTGACCGGGCCCTGAACCTCTCCAAAACATTCCATGGGCACAGGAGAGCGGGAGAGGCCGGTGACAATGTTCTCATTATCGATGGCATACATACGATTGACGCTTCCCAGGTGAAGTCAAGCTTCCTGGGACACTCCTACTACGCGGAGGCGAGATCCATCGTTTCGGATATATTTGCCATTATTCATACATTTAAAAATCCGTCAGAACGATTTGCCCTGAGAGAAATCCGCCATCCCAATGGACGGTACTGGACGTTCAGAAAGTAGGACAGCGCCCCAATTTCCGACAAATTCGAAAGACATATGAAGAAAAAATTGTTTTGCTGTTGCTAACAAAAGTCTATTTAAGTGTTATGATATGTATATTGACAGATGGATCCATAAAATAAATGAAGCGTTTGGGGGACCAATACTGTGACTAGAGTAATAGCGGCAACAGCCAATATCTTTTTCTCACTCCTGCTCGGAGCCATTGCACTGGCCTTCTGCGCCGTACTCTTCCCGGCGCTCGTGGATTCCATGATCAATTTTGCATCGGATATTAAGAATTCGGTAACGTCTGCGGGCATTCCGGTCAAATACAACATCTGGATAAAACTGATATTCAAAGAAGAATCCCTGGTTCTCATGTTCTTTGTCATAATCATGAGAATCTTGTTTGCCTTGCTTGTCTGGGGCATGAGCAGCATGGTCGGGTCCAGTTCCGACTGACCGGTCCAACACCTTACAAAATCTGCTCGCCGTTTCTTTGACCGTTTTCCGGTTAACCTCCCTTTAAGCCGTCAGCCCTAATGTACCTTAGGTGGTATTTCCAACTCACTACCGGGTATTCTGTACGAGTCGTTTGGGTTGAAGCGTATGTCGGGTCGTTCCAAGGGTAAGAGAAAGTCGCAGGCGAAGGGGCGCAGATCCACTGCGCGGTATTCGAAGCCGAAGTCCTCAACTTCCAGGCAAAATTCAAGACTGAGAGCGGGCAAGAAACGACGTTCCAGCGCTCGCAGGGTCGGTGTCGGCCGGGCTGTTTACTGGTCCTCGGTGGCCGCCATCTGGGGCGGTCTCTTCATCATCGCCGCAGGTCTTTCACTGAGCCTGATATTTCCGAAACCACAGATGCAGAACACGGTTCGCCTGTCGCCGTCCGTAAAAATTGTTGACGCGTCAGGTTCGATTATCAGCCACAGCGGTTATGACGGCCGTTATATTCAGCTGTCTGACCTGCCGCCCCATGTAACCGATGCCGTTCTGGCCATCGAAGACCGTCGCTTCCGATATCACTTTGGCATCGATCCCATTGGCCTGGCGCGGGCCGTCTACATTAATTATCGTTCGTCCCGGCGTCTCCAGGGCGGATCCACGATTACCCAGCAACTGGCCAAAAACCTGTACCTGAAACCAGAGCGAACGCTGATGAGAAAATCGGTCGAGATGGTTCTGGCGGTATGGCTGGAGTGGCAGCTGACAAAAGATGAGATACTCGAGCTCTATCTCAACAATGTTTACTTCGGCGCCGGCAGCTATGGTGTCGAGGCGGCGGCGCAGAGATATTTCAGCAAATCGGCTTCCCGGCTGTCGCTGCAGGAATCTGCAATGCTGGCCGGTCTGTTAAAGGCACCTTCGAAATTTTCACCCCTGCGAAATTACTCGGGCGCCCGGAAACGGGCGGACCTTGTTGTCGCCGCGATGCACGAGTCCGGAAAGCTCAGCAGCGCTCAGGCGCGAAAGGCCAAACGCTCCCCGGCCCGAATCAGACCGGGACGATACAAGAAAAAAGGATCTTATCCGGTCGACTGGGTCCTGGAAGTGCTTCCGGGTTATGTTGGCAATACAGACCAGCAGCTCATTGTTTACACGACCATTGACAATGAGTTGCAGAAATATGCCCAGAGCATTGTCAGCCGTAAAATGAAGAATCTCGGGCGGAACGACATTCAGGCTGCAGCGGTGGTTCTCGACAAAACCGGAGGTATCAGGGCGCTGGTTGGCGGCAAATCATACGGGAAAAGTCAGTTCAACCGCGCGGTAAAGGCCTATCGGCAACCGGGGTCGGTGTTTAAACCCTTCGTTTATCTTGCAGCGGTTGAACTGGGCATGACGCCGGATTCAATCGTCGAGGACAGTCCCATAGAAGTCAACGGATGGAGTCCCAAGAATTATACGCGCACTTTCAAGGGTGTTGTGACCCTCCGGGACGGCTTGGCCAAATCCGTCAATACGGCAACCGTCAGACTGTTGCTGGATGTCGGGCGTGATCGTGTTGTACAGACGGCGAGACGGCTCGGAATTCGATCCAAACTCCACAACAGTCCCTCGATCGCCCTGGGCACCGGAGAAGTGAGTTTG
>JANQOC010000206.1 GCA_028279265.1 Hyphomicrobiales bacterium | reverse complement strand
TTTGACGCGTGGCAGCTGATCGAGTTTTCCGATTTCAGAATTCTGTTTCATGGGGATTTTTTAAACAACAGCTATCCAAAGTATCAATCAAAAAATCTCAAATCCTGAGCTCTAGCCTGTCTTTGAAACAACGGGTGCGGCATGTCCTTCAAGTGAGATATTCAGGCAAGCCGGTTTTCCACTTGCCAAAGCGTCCTTGAGGGCTGCTCGAAGCTCCTCTTCTGTTTCTATATTGGCTCCGAAGCAACCAAAGCCCTCAGCGGCTTTGTCATACCTCGTCGGCAGAAGCTCACATCCGTAGGTTCGATTGGGTCCGTAGTCTTTTAACTGTATCTGGTACTCGGCGTTCCAGCGTGCGTCATTTCCGATTATTGCAATAATCGGAGCGCCGGAACGAACCGCAGTATCCAGTTCCGAGAAATGGAAACCTGCTGTTCCATCGCCGAGGACAACGATGACGCGTCCATTGGGATTGGCATGCTGGGCCGCAATGGCCAGCGGGATTCCGGGTCCTATCGCGGCCGACGGGCCGTTGATCATCCTTTTCTCCGCCGAAACGCAGGATTGTATCCACTGGCCAAATTCGCCGCCATCAACTACCAATGTCACATCTTCCTGTTCCCGGATTGTCTCCTGTAGAATACGGCTAACCTGAACCGGGTGAAGCGAACCGGATTTGCTGCTCGTTACAGTCTCCCATTCGGGCGGCCGGTAGGAGAGCCTCGAGCCGACTTCCTCTGTCCATTGGTCACTTTCGGAAGCGGACGATTTATCTTCCGAGGATTTAATCAAGGCCGCAACAGCATCCTGGTGCCGGCAGCACATAGAGGCGACCAGTCGATCACCAAAAATACCTTGGGCCTTCCGGATCTCCGCCTCGTCTCCGTGAATCATCATTATCTTGGCACTGTCAGAAAACACATCACCAAAGCGCAGGGTAAAATCAACCGGTTTTCCCACGATCAAAACTGTGTCGGTTTCAATTAGCAAGGCATTGAGATCGCCGTGCATCGGATCGTTGGCCCCGCGCGGGCTCTCGGTCGGTATTACAGGAACACCCACCGCGTCCTGAAGTTTTTTCACCTGCTCCTGATAGACGGGTTGAAGTGAAAACGATCCTGCAACGATCAGGCTTTTTTTGCCATTCCGTAAATGGTCCAGGATATCCGAACTCCATTCCTCGTGGGAAAGCTCGGCACGTTCCGTGCTCACATCCAGGGTCGCCGGATCGATTTCCTGGTCGAGCAAATTGTAGGGTAGCGCCACATGAACCGGACCCGGCCGGCCCGATTTCGCCAGTTCAAAGGCGCGGCAGATGGAAGGGGCGAGGTCTTCCGCGGATTCAACCAGCCATGACTCCTTGGCAAAATATTCGGCAATTTCAGCCTGGGGCATTTCCTGAAAACTTCCCTTGCCTAGACTTGCAAGCGGAGCATGTCCGGACAGCACCACCAAGGGGGAATCCGACATTGCGGCTGTGTAGAAGGCTGCCAGGCTGTTTGCGAACCCGGGACCTGCGGGAACAAGTGCAATTCCCGGTTCTCCGGTCATTCTTCCCCAGCCATCGGCCATGTGAACGGCAGCAGCTTCATGGCGGACATGAACAAGATTGAAGTCGCGCCCGATAAACGAGTCGAACAGCGGCATTAGCTGGTTTCCAGACATTGCAAAAATGGTTTTGATCTGGAGCCGGCTCAACGCATCGGCAACTGTATCTGCAGCACGAGTCATATTGTTTTCTCTAGTCGAAATGGAAATTTACCAGCAAATGCGTGAAGCAATTGGGCAGATTTGAAACCAACTACGGAAACGATAGCAATCTCCGAAATGCGATCGGGTTTCCTTGCAAAAATCTAGTCCCGAACGACAAACACGGATTGATTGGCATGCCTGACAATTCGCGCCGCATTTGGACCGATCAGGTAATCCGACAACTCCGGACGATGCGCGGTGACAATAATCAGATCCGACTTCAGTTTTTCGGCAGCCGACAAGACCTCTTCGTAGATGGTTCCGTGGGCCACATGCATATGTACATCGATGCCTTCGAGCGGAAGGCCTGAGACAATTTTGGCCAGTTCCTCTTTAGCCTGTTCGATCATTTTCTTCTCGTGTCCCTCGGGGAAGAAACTTCCTACGATCGACATACCGAAGTCAGGAACCACATTTATGAAATGCAGCTCCGAGGAATCAGCTTTTGCAAGCTGGATAGCGACGGGAACGATTTTCGACCACGAACTTTCGTGCCCGATATCGATCGGAACCAGTATAGATTTGAACATGCCTCCTCCTTAAAACGCAGGAACGGTTTGACGACGTCGCTGCATCAAGACGACGAATGCAAGAATAATCAGAGCCGGAATATAAAACACCTCTTTTGCAAATCGTTCATTCGGTACGGCGACTGTTTCGATCTGAACAGGTTTATCTGCGTAAAAATCGAACGTCCTGCCAAGGGATTCGAATTTTGAACCGGGAAGTGGTTCTTCGAGTTTCGCGACATCGCCCTCATTGACAACAATCAATCCGACCTTTTGCAGACGATCGGCGCCTTTTGCCTTCGCCCCTAGGGGAATGATGATACTCGATGAACTCTGCTCATCTGGATCGTTGAAGTCCGGTCCGACGACCCGTACACGAATATCATCATTGGCAGCGCGCCCGTCGGCAATCTGAATGAGTTCCGTTCCCGGTTTGTCGAGGAATGGCGGTGCGTACTGATCAAGCCAATATCCGGGCCGGAACAGGGTAAATGCGACAAGTAACAAAAGAACGGTTTCCCAGATCTTGTTGCGCGCAAAGAAATAACCCTGCGTCGCTGCCGCAAACAACATCATCGCGATCACCGCGACAAAAAATACGAACACCGCTTTCAGGGGTGTGACGTCGATAAGCAGCAACTCCGTATTGAAAATAAACAGGAACGGAAGCAAGGCTGTACGAATATCATATGCGAAACCCTGAACCCCGGTTCTGATCGGATCACCACGGGATATGGCAGCGGCCGCAAAAGCGGCGAGGCCAACCGGTGGCGTATCGTCGGCGAGAATGCCGAAATAGAACACGAACATATGAACGGCGATCAATGGAACGATTAATCCGCTC
>JANQOC010000179.1 GCA_028279265.1 Hyphomicrobiales bacterium | reverse complement strand
TTCCCCTGGCGGGAGATAAGATATATGCCGAAGAATATGATGAATGAAAACAGGAACAGCAGCAGCACGGAAGCGGCGGCGCCAAAGCTGAATTTGTTAAACTGCCAGACCTGTTCCCAGAGATAGTAGGCAATTGTCTGTGTCGATGTCCCCGGTCCGCCAAATGTCAGAAGCACGACCGGGTCAAACAATTTGAGGGCCTCCATGGAACGGATAACGACGGCGATCACGATGGCCGGCTTGAGCAGGGGTAGCTCGACCCATAGAAAAGTCTGCCAGGCGCTGGCGCCCATAATGCGTGCCGCATTAATCAGTTGCGGCGGCAGAGATGTGAATCCGGACAGAAAGATCAGAAAAGTCAGGGACGTCCATTGCCAGATATCCGCAACAATAATCGCCCACTGGGCGGCGACGGGATTCGACAGCCAGCGAATACGCGGATCGATGTCGAATAGGTTGAGTAGTGGTGACAGAAGCTGGTTGAGCGGACCGCTGTCCAGGTAAATCATTGAAAAATTGTACCCGGCGACAACGGGAACGACCATCATCGGTATCAGGAAAAGAGTAATGTAGAGCCGTCGGCCGCGTGTGATACGGTGCACCATCATGGCCAGTATAAAGCCGATAACCAGCTCGAAGATTACGGCGGCGCCGGCAAAATAGAAAGTCCGCCCGAGGGATTCCCAGAAGCCCTGGTCAGTCAGAACGGCTTTGTAGTTGCGCAGGCCCGACAGATAAGCCTGTTCAAACGGCCGGTTCGCCCGCCAGCGCAGGAAACTGATATAGATGGTCAGGACGAAAGGGATGATCAGGATCATAAAAAACAGCCCTTCCACCAGAATGAATGGAATCCAGCGGAAGACCCGTTCCTGTCCGAGCCATTTTGATAGACGCGTTGTCCATCCGGTTTTTTCGGCGGTAATGTCCGTTACGAGTTGATCTTTTCCGGTGACAGCCATCTAAAATCGTTTCTTGAGCAAAATGACAAGCTCTTCCCATGAGATTTGGAAGGGGGACCGGGCAGATTTTAAAGACGATGCATCTGCCCGGAGATCAGAGAGTTCTCTTGGAAACGTATTTCCCTAGAACGTATCGACGTACAATCCGTCATTGACGCCTTTGCGCCAAATCTCGATTTGTTCCTTGCGGCCGATATCTTCAGTCACATTGTTCCATCCGGATTCAACTTTCTTGGCGGCGTCTTCGGCGGAAATATTTCCGTTCATGACTTCGGCAAGATTGTTGTCGAGAATTTTCATGTACTCGTAGTGACCGTCGATGAACAGGAGAGATGTCGTATACTTGGCATTCTCCATCGTCGCTTTGAGGAATTCATCGCCGAATTTCTTTTTGATGCCTGCTACATTCAGGTTTTGAGTCCGATAGGGATCCCAGAAACCTTTGGGATGGGCAATCGCGCGTGCGCCCACGGAGGGGCTTGTGATCCATTGAACGAAGTAGTAGGCGAGTTCGGGATGCTTGCCGTAGGAATTGACCATGTAACCCGTTCCGGCAGCTTCCGCGGCCCGTCTTACAGATTTGCCACCGGCCGTGGTTGCCGGAATTACGCACGGTATCTGCTTGCCCTTCACGGTACTCTTCGGGTTCGCATTGGCAAATCCGAAAATCGACGGAAACGACATAACAGAAAAAGCCTGACCGCTACCCCAGAAGGGATAAATTTGCGGCGTTCCCCAACCCTGGATGTCTTCAGGCATGTATTTCACGATCGAGGAAAAAGCTTTGATTGCCTTTATTCCCTGCTCCGTATTAATTCTCGGGTTCATGTCTTTGTCAAAAAGCAGTCCGCCGAAATAGGCTGGGAAATGGCGGTGGGAAAAGTTAACGGACCGATAGCCCATGGCCCCGTAAAGAGGTTTGTCGAACTTTATGCCCCAACGGGTCTGGCCGGCCTTGGTATGGAAAAAGGATGCCATTTGTTCCCATTCGGCCATGGTGTCCGGACAACCCGGTTCCTTGCCGAATTTCGCCTTGTATTCTTCCCGGGCTTTCGGGTTTTCGACGATATCCTTGCGCAGAACCAGCATAATGTGATCCCCGTCGAGGACCATACTATAAAGTTTGCCGTTATACTTTTGCTGGGCAACAAAGGCGCTCGGAATACCTGAAAAATCGGGCTTACCTTTTGCCGCATACTCATCAAGGGCTTTGATGACACCTGCGCCTGCCGCATCGGGCTGGGTGTAGGGGAAGTCATTGAAAATATCAAAAGCACCGGTCTTGGCAACAGCTTCGCCCATGATCTTACTGGGGATATCCGTATAACCCAGAGGCTCGGTAATGATTTCGACCCCTGTCAGTTCCTTCCACTCCTTGATAAAATCAGGCATGGCATTGCGGAACAGCGAGTTCAGCAACATGCGCTGGGTCGGGTTTTGCATATTATTTTTTTTGACGTATTCCTTGGCGCCGTTTACGGCCCGTTCGGCAACAGTTGCACCGGGAAGCGTTTGGGCGGCCACCGGTGCGGCTAGGACACCGACAGCAAATAATCCTGTCACAGCCAGTAAAGCTGAGCGCGACGCAAGTCTCGACTTGAAGGCAATCATCTGTTTCTCCCTAGTTGATCCAGAACACACAGGAGAAAATTGTCGAGCAGCCGTTTATTTTGTTGCTGTTGCGTTCGTTATTAGAATCTACTCAACAATATTTATTCTACGGAGTACTGGAACTGATATAATCGGACCAAAGGCTCGCAATGTAACCATCTGGTTAACTCCAATGCTAACAACCGAAATTGAATCAATCAAGAATATCCGTGCACTGATTGGTCCAGAATGAACCTTTGTGTCAGTGGATGAAATACTC
>JANQOC010000178.1 GCA_028279265.1 Hyphomicrobiales bacterium | reverse complement strand
TCACTACTTACTCTTGAAGCTGGAATCGCCATTGTCATCGGAACAGTTTTCGGAGCCTTGATTGGCGCCTTACCCGGTATGGGGACGGTTGTCGCTCTGGTCGTTGCACTACCGTTCACATTCTCGATGTCACCCGCGGCGGCAATCGCACTGTTGTTATGCATTTACTGCAGTTCCGTATTTGGCGGCTCGATTTCAGCAATATTAATCAATACGCCGGGTACACCACAATCCGCAGCAACCGTTATGGATGGATATCCGATGGCACAGCAGGGTAAAGCAAATGAAGCTCTTGGCTGGGCGACTGTGTCTTCGGTATTTGGTGGTTTGTTTTCACTGATCGTCCTGATGTTGGCAGCTCCGCAACTTGCGTTATTTTCAATTCAGTTTGGTCAAATAGAAGTTTTTGCTCTTATCGTTTTTGCTCTCACCTGTATTGCCTGGGTATCGCGGGGAAGTACAATCAAGGGATTATTGGCCGGCACTATCGGCCTCTTCCTGGCCATGGTCGGCCCTGACAATATGACCGGTTTCTCAAGGTTTGATTTTGGATTCGAGCCTTTAAGTGCGGGGTTCAATCTGATCAGTATTCTTGTTGGTCTCTTTGCTCTCTCCGAAGTATTTATGCGAACCGCCATTCGGCAAGAGACACGTACAGATCATCTAAAGAATGTGGGTTTCAAAATTGCGCCCTGGTCCGCTTGGAAATCACGTTTAAGGGTGCTGATGCAGTCAAGTGCCATTGGAACGTTTATAGGTGTTCTTCCGGGAACGGGAGCGACGGCAGCAACATTCATTGCTTATGCCGAAGCAAAACGGTCTTCTCAAAGATCAGACCTGTATGGAACCGGAGAACCCGAAGGAATCGTTGCTGCTGAGTCATCGAATAATGCCGTAACTGGCGGGGCATTGGTCCCCACTCTGGCATTGGGCATTCCCGGTGACGGTGGAACGGCGGTCATGCTCGGCGCTCTTCTAATTCACGGTGTGGTTCCCGGTGTTCAACTTATGCAAAACAATCCTGAAATCATGATTGCTGCATTTGTTACCTTATTCTTCGCCAATATCCTGATGTTTTTTGTTGGAATGGGAGGGGCACAGGCATTTACCCGGTTACTAAAATTGCCTGAAGGCATTTTGATGGCAGGTGTTTTGATCATGTCGCTTGTCGGGTCTTTTGCTGTTCGTGGAAATCCGTTGGACGTGGTTGTCGCAATTTTAGCTGGATTCGTCGGTGTGCTCCTCAGACTAATCGGTATTCCGATGGCACCCATCGTCATTGGCATGGCCTTGGGAATTACTTTTGAAGAATCGTTTCGACAGGGAATGATGTTAAGCGATGGGAATTTTACGGCATTTTTTCAGCAACCCATAGCCTTCTTTATTTTCCTTCTAACTGCCCTCATCGTTTTTTGGCCCTTGTTATCACAACTTTTGAAGAACCGCCGACGGCAATCTGTCGAGGATGCGACGAGTGGTGACCAGTAAACAATGAACCAATGGAATTGGGAGTGGAACTGAATGCAAAATCCTAATGTACTTTTAATAGTTACGGACCATTGGTCCGCACCCTTGCTGGGAGCTGCCGGTCACCCCATAGTCCATACACCTGTCCTCAATACGCTCTGCAAAAATGGCGTGCGATTTACTAATTGTTATTCCGAACATCCTGTTTGTATTCCAGCCAGACGCACGCTTATGACAGGAACGCCCGCAAAGTTTCATGGCGACCGAACCTTCCAGCCCAAACGCCCCATGGAAAAAAACCTTCCTACAATTGCACAGACTTTCCGGGATGCAGGCTATCAGGCTTATGGCGTAGGCAAGACACATACTTATCCGCAACGCGACCGTATTGGCTTTGATGATATTCTTTTTGATGATGAAGGTCGAACACTCTACGGTGTTTCAGATGATTACGAAATCTATCTTGGCGATAGAGGGTATCTCGGCCAACAATTCGGCCATGGCATGAGCAACAATGCCTATCAGACGACAAGCTGGCATTTGCCTGAAGAAGCGCATGCGACAAACTGGGCTACGGAAGCTATGCAACGCTTTGTGCGCAGGCGGGATCCCAAACGACCTTCCTTTTGGTATCTTGGCTATCGTCACCCCCATCCTCCGCTTGTACCACCACAGAGGTTTCTAGACTATTACAAGGATACGGAGATCGATAAGCCGTTCCGCGGATCGTGGGCGGAACCCAGCGATGAGCATCCTTGGATGATCCAGGGCGTGCAATCGCGAAATGTCTACTCAGACCGTGAAATCGAATGGGCGCGTCGCGCGTTTTACGCATTGTGTACGCATATTGATCAACAGATCGGTGCTCTAATCGGAACTATTCGCGAAGAGGGAATATTAGACAATACAGTCATCATGTTCACTTCGGATCATGGTGAAATGCTTGGAAACCACAATATGTGGGCAAAGCAAACATTCTATGAATGGTCTGCTGGAATACCCATGATCCTCATGGGAGAGAAAAATTGTCGGAGGGTCGGGTTTAATCGAACGGACGATAGACTTTGCGCTTTGCAGGACGTGATGCCAACACTTTTGGATTTGGCAAACATACCTATTCCAGAGACCGTCAAAGGGAAATCGATGATCAATGAGTCCAAGCGCGAATACCTCTATGGTGAATTCGGTGAGGATGCGCCCAGTTCCAGAATGATTCGAACCCATTCCCATAAACTGATCTACTACCCGATAGGTAATATTTGTCAGTTGTTCGATATCCAAGAAGATCCCAATGAAAAGAACGATCTCGCCAATGATCCATCTTATGCCTCTGTATTGAATGAATTGAAATATCTTTTGGTCAACGAACTCTATGGCACAGACGAGAAATGGATCACCCACGGGGAGTTGACCGGCGAACCCAATCGAAAATACTGGCCCGCACCGAACCGGGAGCTCGGTTTGACGCGTGGTCATCAATGGCCGGTTCCCCCCATTAATCCCAAGGGAGGAATGGACTTTTTCCCCGAGGCGCCTGAGGGATGGGACGGTTCTGTCTGAACAGACGGTTGGAATAGAGAGGTAAAACTGTTGTCTATCCACGGGTACAAGAAAGCCGTTGTCACGGGTGCGAGCAGCGGCATCGGTCGGGCAACGGTACGCGCATTGCATGAACAGGGGATTGAGATCCTGGCCATTGCCCGGCGGGCGGATAAGCTGGACGCTCTGGCTTCGGAAACGGGTTGTGACACGTTAGCCGCGGATATTCGCGATACCGGCGCCATCAAAAAAGTTCTCGTGGAATTTGCCCCGGATATTCTCGTCAACAGTGCCGGTGTGGGACATGGAATGACCGGCCTCGAAACCGTTGACGCCTCAGCCATAGAGGAGGCGGTCGCGGTCAACGTTCTTGCCCCCCTGCAAATGACCGCCATGGCCATCGAGGGCATGAAATCCCGCGGGCGCGGGCACATCGTCAATATCGGGTCGATTTCAGGGATCCACACCATGGCTTCGGCACTTTACGGGGCGACAAAATCCGCGGTTCATCAGTTGAGCCAGAACTTGCGAATGGAACTCAGGGGAACGGGTATCCGGATGACGGAACTTTGTCCGGGACGCGTGCGCTCCGAGTTTTACGATGCCGCACAAGGAGACCGGACCCAGATTGATGCCGCAAAGGATACCGGGATTAGCGAGCTCAGGCCGGAGGATATCGCCGGGACCATCCTGTTCGCACTGCAGGCGCCTCTTCATGTCAATATTTCAACCATTGAAATGCTGCCTACGGAACAGGCTGTTGGCGGTTTCGATATAACACCGATCCAAAACTGAACG
>JANQOC010000163.1 GCA_028279265.1 Hyphomicrobiales bacterium | reverse complement strand
GGACAGAAAGAAACCCAGCAGAAATAGGTCCTTAAAGCTCAACATCGTTTTTGCCATTTCATCCGACTTTTGATGACTGGCAATCATCAGGCCGGCGACCAGGGCTCCGAGATCACCTTTCAGGCCAACGATTTGGAAAACTTCGGCGCCGCCCAGGGCCAGCATCAATCCGTAGAGAACAAGCAGTTCCCCATGGCCCACGCGCTCCAATAAGCGGTGCAGGATCGGTTGCAGGAGGAAGATCAGTAAAACGGACAGGGCCCAGGGGGAGGGCCATTCGCCGGCGGAAAACGCCATAAAAACCACTGCGGCAATATCCTGCACAATCAGTATGCCGATGGCGATCCGGCCATGCAGCGATGTCATTTCTCCTCTGTCTTCGAGAACCTTCACAACATAGACCGTGCTCGAAAAGCTCAGGGCAAACGCGATCATCGCTGCCTGGTAGATATCCAGTCCAGCGAAGAATGGCGCGCCGGCGATTGCCAGCAGGTATATCGCGACCCCGAAGACCAGAATGACAATTGACATATGCAGGCTGGTGACGGCCCAGACTTGTGGCTTAGCAAGCGTACGCAGGTTGAGCTTCAGACCGACGGTAAACAGAAGCAAAGTGATCCCCAGATCCGATAGCTTCTCAAGCATTTCCCCACTGACAATTCCATAGGCATTGAGCAGGAATCCAGTCGCAAGAAATCCGACCAGAGGGGGCAGACCCACGGTTCTTGACAATAAGCCCAATGCAAATGCGACGGATATCCAGACGACATCTCCAAGGGCGATCGCGATCCATTCAAAATCCATCGCTTGATCCTGTGGTCAAAGGGGAAGTGTGGGTAAGTATGGTCATGTGTTGCAGACGTGCACGCTCACATAGCACATTGTCATCTCACATTCTGTTCTAAGTTTGCAATCACGTCGTGTCGTTGCCGGGTTCCAGGCTTGCAGACCGGGTTGCATGGTCGTTCACAAATATTTCCAGATCCTTTACGGCGACGCGAAATTCGCGGCCAATCCGAATTGCCCTTAACTCTCCATCGTGAATCAGGGTGCGAACAGTCGCCTCACTGACCTTTAGCAACTCAGCAACATCTTGCGTGGTCATGAACGGTTTGCTGAGCATTTCTGGTTTCTTCCAAATTGTCGATTCTAGTTCGGCTCAATTCGGCATTTTTTAACACGGTTTGGTTTAAGTCAAGCCGGCAATCCCGGTGATTGATCGGTTCATCTGCGTGGAACCTAACCAACCGTTATTTGGTCAGGTCATGATGTGTAAACAGGATTTTGGTAATATGAAAAGATCTGGATGGCGAACGATCTTTCAGTGTCGTCCGGTGGCTGCCGAATGACCTGTTGAAACTTACCGGCAGCCTTATTGATAGGGGCCATCTCATGGCCATTGATTGGAAAGGCGGTCCATTTGCATCATCCATAATTTGCATATGTCCAACTTCCCTTGGGACCCGAACATCCGGTCCGGTTTTCAGTCGTCAAGGGTCTGACCAAAGGCCACATCATAACCGTCGAGATCCTGGATACCGAATTCCCGGCATCCATAGGGTTGATCGCATAGCTCGTAATCTATGGTTGCCCCTTTTTTGACGATTTCGTTGAACAAGGATTCCACATCCTCGACCCAGAAATAGACGTTCCAGAGTTGTTCCACGACCTTGTAGTGCGGCACGATATGTTTCGTGTCATCAACCTGCTTGAGCATGATGCTGCAGCCGTCTCTGTTGACAATACAAAATGAAATGGGATCACCCCAGAAACGCTCATAGGAGAAACCCAGCTTGTCTCTGTAATAATTAGCGGATGCAACCACATCCGCAACCAGCAGTACCGGTGCTCCGGAAATCAGCTTCGCCGCCATTGTCCCTACTCCATGTTTTAGATTCAATCCGGTTCAAAACTAAAAATGCAATCATTCCAATAATAAAATATCGGGTCAACGATCCTCCAGCTTAACCCGTCTGGAATATATCTGGAATGGTTTCTATGAGCCGAAGCTGCGCTCCTTGTTCGTATCCCATTCAGATATTCAGTTTCGCTCGCGGCTATAGTCGCAGCGACAACACGGCGCGGGGTTTGATGCAGATCAATGTCTTAACCGATCCCTTTTGTTCAAATAGGCTGCGGCTTAGTGAATTGGAGACGAATAGATGGCTCAAACCCTGGATCTGCTTCGCCAGGAACATCGGGAAATGCGGGTTTTGCTCGATGCTCTGGAACAACAGTTGGATTTGTTCGAACAGGCGGGAGAGCCGGATTTTGAGCTTTTATCAGAGATCGTTGATTATTTCAGGGGCGTGCCGGATCTTTATCATCACCCGAAAGAAGATCTGATCTACTATTATATGAGCCTCAGGGTAACCGAAGAGAATGAGCTCAGGGTTGATCTTCATGCAGAACATGACAGGGGTTCCGACCTCCTCAATATATTTGCTCGTCATCTAATGCGTGTGCTTCTCGGGGTTGAACTGCCCCGGGATTTGGTGGTGAAAACCGGGCGGGCGTTTCTCGAAAATGAGAAACGCCATATGGATGCGGAGGAGAAATCCTTTTTTCCCGCTGCACAACAGTTTCTGACACAGGAAGACTGGAGCCAGGTCGACGAACGTGTGATGCGCCGGCGAGATCCCCGTCTGGAGGAACAGGCACAACATCGATTCCGGCTGGTGCGCGCTCTCTTGAATTGAAACGGTCCTGAACTAAAGTCACCCCTACGTGACGCGCTCCAGGGCGGGTATAGCAGATGCATGGAAACTTCGCCTTCGCCGGATTTACCCGGTCGCCAGCGGATCGTGCCAGTCAAGACCATACGATTGAATGGAAGCGCCGGTGACTAATCCTTGGAACAAATGATCCCCGGTTCAATTTCTTGAGCGCTTATGCCCAAACTCTGAAAGCCGACAGGAGAAATCCTTTCGCCGCAGAGATGCGGTCTCACTTGCCAGTGCCGGCATAGTTTTGCAGTTGCCGCAAATTCTGATGCGCAATTTGTTGATTGTCGTGCACAAGATTGTCTGCGGTCGCTTTCGGCAACTGA
>JANQOC010000159.1 GCA_028279265.1 Hyphomicrobiales bacterium | reverse complement strand
TTCCCCGATTGTAAATTCAATCCGGCAACAGAAAAAAGAGACGCCAATATGATCACTCGGCTGAGACAAAAGATGTACTGTGAAACCGGAGTCGGGCCGATCCGGTCGCCGTACCGGCCGCGCAATTCACCATGGTAGTCACTGGAGAAATCTAGAAAGGATTTTGACCGCCGCGCGCGACTTAATTTTGCAACTGAAACGCATACTTTCATGGGAAGGGTCCAAATGGGGAGGGAGAATTTTGGGGATCGAGGAGCGAGCCGGGGGACGGTGATGAAACAGTCAGGCGACGTTTTTTTCTTTTCTTTAATTTTTGAAATTAACTATATATTACAGATAAGTACAGGATTTAGTTAAGAATGTAAATTAATTATATTTCAACACCCCGGCCCCATGTCTAAATCTCGCCCAGGCGAACGTTGAACGGCCCATGGATTTCCCACCGGAGTCCCGGTCGAAATTTGTGCCAAGACGCCAACGCATGCGGTCGGCCCGGCACGACGGGCAATCCGGGAATAATAAACTAAATTTTCTGGAATCCGGCCTCTGCTGGGATGGCCTCTGCTGGGATGACTTTTGTTGTGTTGATCTTTGCCGGACTGACCGGCCTGACTATCTTCAATTGGTGATGAGCTCGTCCCAATTGACCTTCCAGGCCCGCTGCGGCGATTTTAAGGTCTTTTGTTTCTGCAACTCCATGAGTTCCAGATTCTGCGCCATCAATGTTTCCATGGGGCTTTGTACGGAAGCAAATCGGAACTGGTACAGGGGATTTCGCTGCCGTTCGAATTGCGCCACCCTGTCCGGCCGGCGTTTGAACACAGATTTATCGCGCCGGGCCTTGTTCATGAATTTGCGCCATATCATTGCCGGCATATTGCCGCCTGTCACGCGATTCATGGAACTGTTATCGTCATTGCCGACCCAGACACCAACGACAAGGTTCCCGGCAAAACCGATAAACCAGGCATTGCGGTAGTCCTGGCTCGTTCCTGTCTTCCCGTAGGAAGGAATGGCCAGGCGTGCCGATCGCCCGGTTCCCTGTCGAACGGTCGACCGCAGCAACTCGCGCATGTCACGGTCGGCTTCAAGTCTCCAGGCACCGGCCCCTTCGGGAAGTCGCGCCCTTGCTTTTTTTCCATCGCCTGTTTGCACCACCGCCCACGGTTTGATCGGGTATGCCCGGGCAGGGATGGCCGCATAGGCGGCTGTCAGCTCGAGCAGGGAAACCTCGGATGTGCCCAGCGCCAGGCTCGGAACGTCCAGCAAGGGTGTTGAGATGCCAAGATCACGGGCGGCGGCAATCACTTCCTTGCGCCCGACATTTTCGGAGAGGGAAACGGCAACCGAGTTTATCGATGAAGAAAAGGCCTGCTGCAAGCTCACCCATCCCCGGAACCTGTTGTTGTAATTGTCCGGCGACCAGTCGTTGATGGTTATCGGCTCATCAAGGAGCTGCATGTCCAGGGTCGCCCCGGATCTGAGCGCAGCGAGATAGACAAAAAGTTTGAAGGCGGATGCGGGCTGTCGCTGGGCCTGGGTGGCGCGATTGAACTGGCTCTGTCCGTAGTTGCGCCCTCCGACCATGGCGACGATACGGCCGTCCGTGGTCATGGCCACGAGTGAGGCTTCCGACACCTTTCGTCTTTCGCCGTATTTGTCGAGGATCTGATCCACGGCACTCTTGGCCAGTCTCTGCAGGTCAGGGTCGAGAGTTGTTTTAACCTCGAGTGGAGCTTTGGCCACACCACCTTCTCTGGGAACTTGCGATTCAATCCAGTCAGCATAGTAAGCGCCGAACTGATCTCCTTGCTTCGGCACCGGCATTGCCGGTTCTGTTCGCTCGAACGTCGCCTGATCCAAATATTTTTCCTCGACCATGGCCTGCAAGACCAGTTTCTCCCGCAACCGCAATTTCCTCGCATCGGCGGAGAGTGTCGTCGGCGATTTGAGAAGGGCGACGAGATAAACCGATTCTGCCAGGGTCAGGTCACCGACATCCTTTTCGAAATAGTTTTTGGCCGCAGCCCGCAAGCCATAGCACCCGTCTCCGAAATAGACTTTGTTCAAATAACGCTCGAGAATTTGCTCTTTGCTCAGGTTCAGTTCCAGCCTGAGCGAAATCAATGCTTCCTGGAATTTTCTTTTCAGGTTTTTGGCGCGGGAAAGATAGGTTGTCTTGGCCAGTTGCTGGGTAATCGTGCTCCCCCCCTGGACAATCCGACCCGCCTTTTTGTTCATCGAGGCCGCGCGCGCCAGACCAATGGGGTCAATGCCCATATGATGATAAAATCTGCGGTCCTCTATAGCCAGCAGCGCCTGGATGAGATGCTGCGGCACTTCGGCCAGTCTAACCGGCTGTTCCACGCATCCACCGCGTTCGGCAAAGGGCTCGCCGGAAGCGGTCAGCAAAATCAATTTGCGATCGGCATCCGCTTCCAGGGTTTTGGCTATCGGATAGTTGCGGTTGAGTTCGCCGATAAATTGATTGGCATAGGGGAGCGACAGGGTCAGGAGGAGGACCGATCCTGTGACCAGACCGGAAAGCTGACCGAATACCCAGTTTGTGCTACGGGATTTTAAACTCAACTTAGGCACCGGGAACACGGGCCTAAACGGCAACGAACCGGACAACAAACGCATCTACTCCAACCCTTACTCAAAACAGTACAGCTCTCTATAACCAAAAACAGTTAGAGATGCACACTAATTTTTCACAAAAAATAGTATTAATCAGATCATTAAATCAGTTGGATCACTTTTTAGATGAAGTTCAGTCCACCCCCGCCCTTAAATCGTAGATCCGGCGTGAGGGCCAGTCAGATGAGCTGCAGCGGATGAAGACGTCATTGCGTCCATTCACCGCGCCCGACACCGACAAGTATCCCGCGTTCAACTCTCAACGCCAGTATAAAATGTCCGATCTCAGAAAGTCACCTGTCTAAAGGCGTCTAATTAGCCGATGCGTTCGTCCTGTCTCGGAGCCTCGCCATAAACTTCAGGGTTAAGAACGATGAGCGGGCGCTGGCCCGCAAGGAAGCGGGCAATATTATTGGTGGCATACAGGGCCATTTCATCTCTTGTCTCCCGGGCGGCACTGCCGATATGGGGGGTGAACACAACATTCGGCAGGTTTTTTAACCCTTCCCTCGGGCCCGGATTTTCCTCCGGCACTTCGGTTTCATAAACATCAAGACCGGCGCCACGAAGGCGTTTTTCAACCAGGGCTGTTTCCAGCGCCTTTTCGTCAAGGATCGCCCCGCGTGAGGTATTGATGAGAATGGCACTGGGTTTCATGAGCGAAATGAGTTCGTCATTGATCAGACCCTTTGTGTGTTTGGTCAGGGCGAGGGTTATGACGACGAAATCGGCTTCGACAAAAAGATCCTGAATGCCCCGATATTCGGCAGCCCCGAGAATGGTTTCTTCCGCGGTGCTCAAACGCTGTCGCTTGGTGTAAATAATATTCATATCGCAGGCGGCGGCCTTGCGCGCTACGAGCTGGCCGATCTGTCCCATGCCGACGATGCCCAGGGTTTTGCCAAACAGGCGCGTTCCCATAAAGGCCATGGACTGGTTTTGCTGCCATCGTCCTTCCCGCAGGAATGTGTCGGCCTCGGGTAAGCGCCAGGCCGTGGCCATTAGCAGGGCGAAGGTAAACTCGGCGGCGGTCTTCGCCGTCAGTTTCGGGTTGCCGGCTATGGGAATATTGCGCTCATTGGCGGCTTCGAAATCGACGAACTTTGCCGATCCGTGCATGGCCGATATGAGCTGCAGGTTTTTCGCCGCTGTGATCACGTCCCGGTCATAGGGAATTTCACCGAGGGCAAACAGGATTTCTTTATCGGCAACAGCCTGCAGGAGCTCGGCCTTGGGGATCTGCCGGTCAACATGCGGATAGATGGTCACATCGCCCAATTCCTTGAGGCGGGTTGCGGCAACTTCAGGGATCGGTTGGGGAACGAATATACGAGTCATGGGGAAAGTCCTTCCGTAGAATTATTGTCATTGTTTTCTACGTCAGTACCGCGCCAGCTCCCCACCGCGCAAGACTTAATCCTTGCCGGTGGTCGTTTCAGGTCGTCCATTCAGTTGTCGGCTCAGACAAGACCTTTCAGGAGGTAGCCGACAATATAGGCAACACCCGCGGCCCCGGAGCCAATAATCAGGGTTTCCAGTCCCGAATGCCACCAGGCCGAAAGGGACCACCGGCTCTTCATGGATCCGATGGCGAAAAAAACGATGCCCGTCAAAACCGAAGCGATGATAAAGGGCGAGGGAATTGAAACGAGAAACGGCAACAGGGGAACGGCCCCGCACAGGACAAAGGCGGCAAAAGTGGCGAGCGCTGAAGTTGTCGGTTTTCGCATGATGGGAGAAACCCCGTATTCGTCCACCAGCATTGTCTCGATCCAGACTTTTTCGTTGGCAATAATCGCATCGGTTGCATCGTTCAGGACCTGACCTTCCAGGCCCTTTTGTTTCAAAATCTGCCGGATCTCTTCTCTCTCGCCGACAGGGTCCTGATCGATATGCTTCTTCTCGATCTCCCGAAGCCTGTCGGCATCATCGACCTCGGATTTTGTACCGCTGTAATTGCTGGCGGCCATGGATAAGCCGTCCGCCAGCAGATTTGCCAGCCCCAGAACCAGAATGATACCGGAAGAAAGATTGGCGCCAACGACACCGGCCACTATCGCGAATGTCGTCACCGCTCCGTCAATGCCGCCATACACCCAGTCGCGAATGTAATTCGGCTTTGTCTCGGTTGCGAGCCGGGCCTGAATGGCCTCGACCGTATGTTCGTGTTCAAGTGTCATCGGAAAGTCTCTGTCTGTTTAATTGCAAGGCACGGTTTGTCTAATTCCGCACACCTCACATATTGGCTTTAACCCAGTTCACCGCATCACCCAGAATTTCGGGCAGGCCGCGCATCGCTACGCCGAGGCTGTCCCGGCGGGTGAAGTCGAAGCCCGTCGGCGTTGTTTGTTCCCCCTCGAAGAGTTGCGGCAATTTCATTCCCGGCTCGATTTCCCCCAGCGCCCTGTAAATATCGTTCCAGTGCCAGCTTTGTTTAACCGCGTAATACCGCCCTTCCGCCGTCGGGCTTTCATAGGCCGCCAGGAAGAGTGCTGCCACATCCTCAACATGGGCCATGGACGTCGAATCATTGGGTGCGGTGTCGTGGCGGCCTTTCTCACCCCGGAGCATGCGCCGGATCGCACCCATGAAGCCTTCCTCCCCATGTGCGGGCAGAACCATGGGGCCGAGCATCAAGGTCGGCAGCAGGATGCGCAGGCGCACCCCGTGCGCCGCAGCCAGCTCCATCGCCGCTTTCTCCATAACTGTTTTCGTGGCTGACGTGTATTTCTTGGCGGCACACTGGGCGTCGGCGTCGGACCAGTGGTCAACCTCGTTTTTCACCGCCACAGCCGGTATCGGGTTGGTGCTCGACGTCGAGGAACAGATGACGATATCCCGCACCCCGGCCCGAATCGCCGAACGCATGATGTTCAGGCAGCCATTGACCGTCGGATTAATGATCTCCCGGAAGCCGCGCTGGTCATCGAGCTCCGTCGCCGGCGTGCCGTCCGGCGCTCGATACACCGGTATGAGACAGGCAATGAACACGCCGTCGACATCTTCGACGGCCTCATCGAAAGCACCTGCCTCATCCATATTGGCGCTGAACAGGGTGAGCCGCTCTGCCGCTCCCGGCAGATTTTCAAGAACGGCAGCGGCCTTTTGCGGCTGGCGCATGGCGCCCCGCACCACATAGCCGCGTTCCAGGGCCGATTTCAGAATATTAGCGCCCACAAGTCCGCTTGCACCGGCAATGGCAATCCTGTTAGTCACCTTTTCCTCCGCTCCGGCTGGTCTGCCGGTCAGGTTTCAGAGACGATCCGCACTCTAGCTTTGCCGGCCCCTATCGGCAACCCGCCAGGACCCGGCAAAAATCGACTAAATCACATCAACTATTGTGGGATGAAAATCAAAGAACCGGTTCCTCGAATAATCACGCCTTCGAAAACCTGACGAGGAGGACTGAAGGAATATAAGCAACCAAGCCCCTATTGCTTCACCACCCATAGGTGACGAGCAGGAACCGTCATGTTGTTTGCAAAATCCGTTATTCGGAACCCCGGACACCCGGTGTCGAAGATCCTCGAAGCCCCCGCTGCTGCCCTCGCCGGTCCGCCGCCGCGAACTGCTCGACAAGTGCGTTCTTCAGGGTCTCCCGGTCCACCGGTTTCCCCGACTTGAACTCACTGAGTGCC
>JANQOC010000145.1 GCA_028279265.1 Hyphomicrobiales bacterium | reverse complement strand
TCTTCGAACTCGGACTTGGTCTCCAGATAAGAACGCCGGGAGGCATAGCCCTTGGCAAGAAGTTTTTCACGAATGGCCAGCATTTCCTGCAGCGTTTTCTGCTGCTCGGCAAGCCCGACTAATTCCCGCTTGAAGGCGATGTTCTCGGACTCAAACTGGGTGATCCGGGCGAGTAGTGTTGCCCTTTCGTTGTCGAGTTGAGATCTGGCTTTCTCAAATACCTGCGTTTCCTTTTCGGAGAGGCTGGGATACTGATCGGAATAGGCGGAAAAATCCGGTTTCTCCCCATCAAGCAGTGCCGACAGACGGATTTCTTTCATGGCGAGATGAGCCCGGCGCACATTAAGCTGGCCCAGATCGCTTTCTGCCGCCTGCGGGCGCAGGCTTAGCATTGGCGTTCCCTTGTTGACAAACTGACCTTCGCTCACCAGCAATTTCTCGATCTGCCCACCTTCCAGATGATGCACCTGGCGAACGTCTCCGGTCGGGATGATTTTTCCGTGTGCCACAGCGAATTCACGGATTTCGGCGATGCTGGCCCAGACCAGGGATACAAGTATCAAACCGCTGGCCAGATAGGAGAAATTGGTCAGTACATTGGGTACTCGACCGTCTTCGAGTTCGGCCGGAAGCGTCAGTTGACGTCCATCGACCGCATCCTGATTGGATTCTTTTCGGGAAGAAAAAAGACTACGCACCTTAAACCCCTAACGCATACTTAACACTTTTGTAATTCCACCAATGAAATATTACGATAACGCCATTAAGAATTCGCTAAAGCCTGGCTCTTTTGCCCGGTTCCCAGCAGTGATGCGAGGATCTGATCCGGGGGACCATCGGCGGCAATCATGCCCTGATTCATGACCACAACCCGATCGGCCAGACGCATATGACTTGGACGGTGGGTAATCATGATCACCGTCGATTTTCCCCTCAGGGAAATTAACTTATTCATCAGCGCCTCGTCTGCGGAACGATCGAGGTTGGAACCCGGTTCATCCAGAAGATAGATCGGCGCATCCTTGATAAAGGCGCGGGCCAATGTCAGTTGCTGGAAAAAGCCGTTGGGAAACCTTGCGGTATGGCTGCCCTGAAGGCGCGTATCCAGTCCGTCTTCGAGATTCTGAATGGTTTCCCAGGCGCCGAGTTCCCTGAATATTTTTTCCATATCGGCCTGGGTCGCCGTCGGATGCGCAAGTTTCAGATTCTGAGCAATGGTCCCGTAGAAAAACTGCGGCTTTTGAGAGGTGAAGCCAATGGCCGCACGTAATTCTCCAATATCGATCTGCCGGATATCCAGGTCATCCAGAAGAACGGATCCGGCCTGGGGCTGATAAAGCCGCGTAATGATGTTGAGCAAAGTCGATTTGCCAACGCCACTGGCGCCGGTAATGGCGATAATCTCACCGGCCTTGATTTCAAGATTGATCCCCCGCAGGGCAGGTTCGGATCGGGCATTATATCTGAAACCGACACCGGAAAAGGAGAGCTTGCCTTTGAAATTCCGATAGAAGCTTGGCAGTTGACCGGTTTGCCGCTCGGGTGTGATCCGCATCAGATGATTGACTTGTTTGATACTGTCGATCACCTGGCTGACGTGATTAAGGCTCAGAAATGCGGCTTGCAATGGCGACAGGATCCGCCAGACCAGGGCCATCACGGCAATCAGCGCACCTGCGGACAACTGGTTGAACATGACCAGGAGTGTCCCAATTCCGACAGTCGCCGCACCGGCAATCATAACCAGGGCCTGGGCAATGGTCTGGACAATAAAATTACTTCTCTGGGCTTGGGACTGGCGAATAAGAAACTTCGAAGACAGTGCACCGAAGCGTTTGAGCCAGACATCCTCGCCCCCATTGTCGCGAACGCCCCGGTAGCGGTTCGTCAATTCCATGAGGAAATCCCTTACCTGGCTGCGCGCTTCTCCGGCACTGGCGACATGGGCCCGGGTCAATGGCACCGTAACGGCAGCCATGCACAGATAAAGAAAGACCAGCGCCACGGGCAGCCAACCCAGGGGGCCGGCAATGACGAATATGGCGATCAGGAAGACAATGAAAAACGGAATATCCAGTATGGCGGCGGCCAGAGGTCCGGTGAATGCATCCCGAATGGACTCGAACTGTTTCAACCGTGTGATCTGCGCCCCGATCGGCGCCGTCTCGGTCATGGATATGGGCAGGTTGAGCAATTGCTGAAACGCGTCAATGGCGAGAAGTGCCTCGATCCTGGTTCCCAAATAGGCGAGGACGCGTCCACGGATATTGCGAAACAGCAAATCCGCGGCCATGGCAATGGCGATGCCGGCGGCAAAATAACCCAAAGTCATCAGAGACTTGGAGCCAATGGCTTTGTCGTAAACATTCATTATGTAAAGGGGTACGCTCAACGCCAGCACATTAATGGCGAATGTCAGCACGAACAGTAAGGCAATCGTCTTTTTAAACTTTCTCACTATGGTCTGAAACCAGCCATAGCGAATCACCGATTTCTGTTCCGCTTCGACATCGATAGCGCTGATCAGATAGAAATCACCCCTGGCCTGCACGGCATCAACGGTACGAAATTCCTGCTGCTTGCCATCGAAAATCAGATAGCGGCCATCTTCCTCGATCGTCAGAATGATCCACAGATTGTGCGGATCGGGGGCACAAAGACACGGCAGCATATTGCGCCTGACCTGCGTACCCTGCCCAACCTTGAAGAGCCTTGTGTCATAGTTGAGCTTGGCCAGTACCGCCCGCAATCCATCAATCTTACTGACGCTATCAAAGTGCGGCAGGGCTTCCCTCAGGTGCTTCGCTTCTCCCGTCCAGTTCAATGCTGCAAGCAAAGGTCGGAGACAGGCGCCCGCGGGACTGTCTTCGTTCACCTGATCGCTTGCATCGGCGAGATAGATGCGCTCGACCATTTGCTGGAGATGGTGAACCGGACTTCCCTCCTCCTCTAATGGCATTTCTGTGTTTTCTATCTCACGCATCAGTCAAAGCATTTCATTGTTTGTTGGCAATTCAACTCGTTGAATTCGTCACTCTCGTTTTTCCCAGAGTGGCCCTGGATTCCATGGGCTGCGGCGTCATCTCCTGAACGGAGATTTTACCGTCTTTCATATCGTAGGCCCGATCCGTCAGCTTCAGCAGTGAAGGTCTGTTGCTCACGACGATAATTGTCATTTGCCCACGCAGAGCCATCAAACCATCGGAAAATTTCTTATCCGCGTTCATGTCCAGGGTCGAATTGGCCTGGTTGAGAATCAGAATTTTGGGTTGCCGGGCAATGGCCCGTGCAATCGCTACCCTTTGAATCATCCCCATCGGCAATTTGTCGGCGATACCATCTCCGACAACCGTGTCATAGCCTTCCGGCAATCGATGGATTTCCTCTTCCAGGCCGATCAGGCGCGCGGCCTCGCGCGCGGCATCAATACGCATTCCGGGCTTGAACATGGTTATGTTTTCCAGAAGCGTGCCGCGGAAGAGAACCGCTCGCGCCGGCACATAGCTGATCTTGTGTGCCAGATTCTGAAAGTTCGGACCGTTCACATTGTGCCCGTCAATGTAAATACTGCCGTCGACAGGCTGAATTTCACCGCGCATCAGCTTGATCATCGACGCCACGCCGCTCTCGTCGGTACCGCGAATGCCGATGAATTCACCAGGCTTAATATTCAGGGATATGTCGGAAACTGAGGGCAGGTTGCCTTTGGCGTCCGTATAGCTGACCTGTTGAAACGTTATGCCGCCCAGGCAGTCTTCGGATGGGATCTGATTTTTCTCCGGGGTCGGCAATTCATAGAGTGTCTGGGCCCGCTCATAGGCGATGACGACATTCTGCAATTCCGTCCAGATACCGATCCCCCGCAGCACCGGAGATATGATCCGTCCCGACAACAATGTGCAGCAAGCCAGCGCTCCAATACTCAGATTCCCGTACATGACACCGATAGATCCGAGAGACACCATGGTTATCATGGCAAAGTTGGCGAACATGTTGCCAAAGGACTGCATGTCATCGCCGTGCAAAATGGTCTTATGTCCGATTTCGGCGGATGCCTGTTGCAATCGTTCAAATCGCCGTTGCATCAGGGGTTCCATGGCCATGGATTTTACGGTCTGCACACCAAACAGGCACTCGGCGATGAAATCATATCGGCGGCTGTCGAGCTCGGCACGCTGTTCCAGCAATTTTTGCAGCCCCAGGCTCCTGCGAACCGCGAGAAATCCGAACACCCCAATCAGAAAAAGAGGAATCCCGACCAGCCAGCCGCCAACGAGAAAGATGACGGTCATGTAGATAAGAATGAAAGGCAGGTCGAGCAGGATAAGCGGCGCACTGCCACCATTGAATTTGTTTATTTCCGCAACCGCATCAAGGCGGTCCATCCATAGGCTGGGGCTGTCCTTGTCAAACTCCGAAGCCGGGGCATGTATTATGCGCTCCACAGCATCGATTTCCTGCTGGAAGCTCTGTCTGACAGCGGCCCAGCCCATGATAAATGATCGGGAGATTTTCATCAGGCTGTCGAGGACAATCACAGCAGCGAGACCGATCATAAGAAGGGCAAGGGTATCAACCGATCTGTTTGGAAGAATGCGGTCATAGACCTGCAAGATGACCAGCGGCAGGGCCAGGCCGAGGAAATTCAGGAAAAACGAGGATATGAAAATGGATCTCGGAAGATTGAGACAGGCGACGATGGCCAGTTTCAATTTCATCAGCCGGTCGGAATTCTCCGATAAATCCGATTTAACTTCTTTCGGGGCGAGAATTGGTTCCGCTGTCTCCGCCTCCTCCAAAGGGATGGCTTTTGGATCGACGGCTTGGGCATCTGGTGCAGGCAACGGTTCCGCATCCTGCTGATCAAGCAGGTGGCTGAACTTTGTTCCCACCAAATTTTCGAGACCGTGATGGTCTTTCCAATTTTTATCGTTCGGCCCCATTCCTTGAGTGCCTTTCCCGCCCATCTGACAAACTGAACTGCTCCTGAGTTGGCGAACACGCAAACATGTCCGGTCTTGCCTGAATGCCAACCAGAATCCCCACTTTCGGTTATTTAAAAATGTAGGAATTGAATTAAGAATAGATAAATAACCCCATGAGAATTGTTCATTTTTCAGGGTCTTGGCACAAGAAATTTGCTCAATTATTGCAATAACTTAAATTAAACTTATCTGGGCACTGATTATGGCCGTGAATGAGGTTGGATTTGCCGATTTGTGAGAGCGCAGCGCGAATTCGTTAACGCCGGGTAAATGTATGGCGTGAATTCCGGGATAAAATCTGCTTTGCCCGCACTCATGCATGAACATTTGGACCGCCCGTACTGTTGTACATTGAAGGCGTTTATGCCAAAAATTCCCGGGTAAACCACTTGTTAAAACGAAACGCAAAATAAATGCGGAACCTATTTGATCTTGCCGGCAACGACCCGGATTTACGCTTCAGCCCCTATTGCTGGCGAACGAAATATTCCCTGGCCCACAAGGGACTGCCATTCGATACGACGCCCTGGCGGTTCACGGAAAAAGACAGAATCGAGGAAACCGGCCAAGGCAGAGTCCCGGTGTTGGTCGACGGTGACCGGACAGTTCACGACAGCTTCCAGATCGCGCTTTATCTTGATGAAACCTACACCGAGGAACCCGCGTTAATGCCGGGTGCGTCGGGGAAGGCCGCCGCTTCCTTTGTTCAGGGGTGGTGCGACAGCCAGCTTTTGCTCGCCCTTCGCAACGTCCTGCTTCTTGACGTCTACAATAATATTCACCCCAAGGATCAGGCTTATTTCCGCGAATCCCGGGAAAAAGCGACCGGACAAACTTTGGAAGAAGTGTGCAAGGATCGCCAGGGTCACCTCGATCATCTTCATTCCACACTGAAGCCTGCCGAATCCACCTTGAGTACCAATAAGTTTCTCGGCGGTGATCAGCCGAATTTTTCTGATTACATCCTGTTCGGATCCCTCATGTGGGCCCATTGTATCTGTACCGATGAGACCCTGCGTCCCGACAACCGGGTGTTTGACTGGTTTCAAACCCTTCTCGATCTCCACGACGGATTGGGGAGAAATGCACCTACGGTACGCGACTAAGTCTTTACGCGACTGAATTCAGGATTGAGTGAAATCTGGGGGCCGTTTTTCAATAAACGCCCGCAGCGCCTCTTCTGATTCCGGCGATTTAAGGCAAATCTTGAAGGCCTCGAATTCCTTCTCAATTCTGTCACTCAAATTATCCTCGGATGATCGGAGTAATTGCTTGGTACGTCGGACGGCATCCGGAGGCAGAGAGGCGATTTTCTCTGCCGCCTTCAGGGTAACCTCTCTGAGGGTTTCCGTTTCGGCAATCCGGTTGACCAGCCCGATCTCCTTCGCAGTTTCCGCATCGAAAGCCTCGCCAAAATACAAAAGCTCGCTGGCTCTCCTGTGACCCACGAGTTGCGGCAGGATCAGGCTGGACCCTGCCTCAGGCACCAGACCCAGTTTGAGAAATGGTAACTGAAACGTGGCATCTGCAGTGGCATAGACCAGATCGCAATGCAGAAGCATGGTCACACCAATGCCGATTGCCAGGCCCGACACACCGGCGAGCAATGGTTTTTCAGCCTGGGTCAGGGCAGACAGGAAATTCTCGATATACTCCGGCAGATCGTTTTCTTCATGGGCAATAAAGTCCTTGATATCATTTCCCGCCGTAAAAGATTCACTGTCTCCGAATATCACAAAAGCCCTGTAATGGTCGTCGGCCTCAAACTTATGAATTGCAAAGGTAAGATCCCGATACATATCAGTTGTCAGGGCATTTTTCTTCTCTGGCCGGCAAATCTGAACGGTCATGGTTCTGCCGGTGGAGTGAATTTCAATATTGGTCAATCGACAATCTCCCGCTCTGCTCGGTTTCATCGGATTATGTGTCCCGGAGAGTTGAATTGTCACGCAAATTTCTCCCTTTCTCAATTCCTATTTTGTTGTATGTTCAAGGCAAAAGAAACCTTCTTACATGGGAGATCAGACTCATGCGCATTGCCCTTCACGGTCAGCAAGCCTTCGGAAAGGCCGTTCTCGAGAAACTCTTACAGAACGGCGAAAATGTCGTTGCCGTTTTCTGCGCACCTGATCGGGACGGAGGCAAACCCGATGTTCTGAAAACATTTGCCGAAGAACAGGGACTACCCGTCCACCAGCCCAAGTCGTGGAAAACCGACGAAGCCGCGCAGCTGATGCAGAGCTTTGAACCCGATGTCTGCATGATGGCCTACGTCACCCTTATGGTCCCTCAAAATGTATTGGACATTCCGACCCACGGCACATTCCAGTATCACCCCTCCCTGCTGCCGCAACACAGGGGGCCGAGTTCCATAAACTGGCCGATCATCATGGGCAAGAAGCGAACCGGCCTGAGCATCTTCTGGCCCGATGAGGGATTGGATGAAGGACCTATTCTGATACAAAAAGAGGTTGATATAAAACCGGACGATACCCTGGGAAGCCTCTATTTCAACAGTCTTTTCCCCATGGGTGTGGATGCCATGCTCGAAGCACTGGAGCTTGTAAAAGCCGGCAAGGCGCCGCGCATCGAGCAGGACCATTCCAAAGCCACCTATGAAAGCTGGTGCAAGAAGGCCGATGCGGAAATTGACTGGAACAAACCCGCTTCCGAAGTCTTCAATCTGATCCGCGGGTGCGACCCACAACCCGGTGCCTGGAGCCAGTTCAACGGACAGGAAGTCAAAATATTCGATTCCAGGCTGTCGGCGGATGGTTCCGGAAATCCGGGTGAAATCATCGAAAAATCAGAGGATCATTTGAGTGTCGCCTGCGGCGATGGTTCAGTTCAAATAATGCGCGTGCGGCCCGATGGTCAGGGCAAGCAATCGACAAGTGAATGGGCCGAAGCAGGTGGCGTTGAAACCGGCATGAAATTCGGTTCCTGATTATTCTCCTGCGATGTCGAGCTTCCTGCCGAGCACCACCAGGGTCTTGCCCTTGTTCGTGAACTCATGAACGCGTTTGAAGTTCAGACGATTATAGAAATTTGTATTTCGCGACTCCCTGGCGGTCACCACATGGACCCCCTTCAGTCCGAGGCTTCTGCAATGGGACACATAGTGCTCGATCAAGGCTGCCCCAATTCCCTTATTGCGGCAATCGACGCGGACATTGATATGCAGATGCGCCGGATAGGTCTCATAGATAGAATCAATCGTCTGCAAAAAGTCAGGACCTGAAAAATTCTCTGCCGCAGCACGCGAGTCGGAACACCCTGTCAGGTAACCCAGGACAACGTCCTTTGGTTCCTCATAGATAAAGAACTCGTCAGCATAATGCCGGACATAGGGATCCAGCCACATCTTTCTGAAGGCAACCCGATCTGAATCGGACTCGAAGTCCTGACGAACGCTGGATTCGAAAAAAATGTCATGGACCTGCTGCTGCAATCCGGGATCATTTCGAAATGCGGAGATCATCGCCAGGAACACACCTGTTCAACCCATTATTCAACAAGTCGAGACTACATCAAAATGATCTCACCCGATACAGGCTGAAAACCGGACGGAATGCGTTACATTTCATTCTGAATTCGACGACGCAGTCTTTCGGTCATGTTTGCAATGTCCATCTCTCCATCGGAAGAGGCCTCGCTATTGCCCCCCGCACCGGGACTTTGTTGCAGTTCATGGCGAATCTGCATGTCGCCTTCGGGTCGAGGCTGGAGGTTCTGCGCATGCCCGGCAGGATCACCAACGGGGACCGAGGACTGTTGCAGCGGCCTTTTGAGCTCCTCTTGTGACCGGGCTGTCGCTGCTTCCTCTTCAAGAATGATGGCGGACGAACTTGCCGCACGCCAACTTTCAACAACGGCGTGGAGAAAATCCTTGTTCTCGATTTTCGTTCGCCATCTCTCGGTGAACAGAGCTGTTTGACTTCTCGGCATGACATCGGCGGACAGGCGATTGAAAACAATTCTCACCGGTAACGGCACGCCGTCTCCAAAGGCAATGGCTTCACCTGTCCCGATCGACGGCAGGAAGTCGAGCATTCCCGATGCGCACTCGGAGACAGCCGCAGCGACGATCTGCTGGTCCCGGTCGTTGGACATTCGCATGGCGAAAATCGTATTGCACTGGGACAGGATCGTTGAATCCAGTTCCGAAGGCCTCTGACTGACAATACACAGCGAAACTCCGTACTTTCGCCCTTCCTTGGCGACCCTTGAAATAGAGCGACGTGTCGGTTCAAATCCGAGTGTCGGATCATTTGGAATGTAACGGTGCGCCTCTTCGCAAACGAGTGTGAGTGGAATTTTCCCCCGGCTCCAAAGGCCGAAATCAAAGGTCATGCGGCACAATACCGAAACCACCACGTTGACGATTTCGGATGGCAGTCCGGTCAGCTGCAAAATGGTAATCGGCTTTCCATTGACCGGAATTCGAAACAGGCGTCCCAATACTTCGGCCATCTGATCCTGAACCGTCAGACTGCCGAACATAAAGGCATATCTCTGGTCCTGGGATATCGCTTCAATCCGCTGCTTGATCTGCTTCATGGGCCAGATATCGTTTTTATGCTCCAGCATTCCCATGCGATCTTCAATGAGCGAGACAAGATCGGACAGCCGGTAAGGAACAGGTGTATCGACCGTGTAACTGCGGGAATCCCCGGAATTCTTTCGCAGGGCCGATTGCGCGGGCCTGTTGCGCGACTTCCCATATTGTGATTTGGCGACCGGTATCAGCTCGGACAGGATTTCGATCTGCTCATTGCGCGTGGACCCGTCGCGCACGAGAACCGCAACAATCTCCTCAAAGGTCAAGAACCAGTAGGGCAGATGCAGATCATCGGGTGTAATAACCTCCGAATTGCCCTGAAATGACACCGTGTATTCATTGTGCGGATCGAGCAGCAGAACGTGGGCCTCAGGATTGTCCTGCAATATTGTTCTCAGAATCAGGGCGACTGTGCAGGATTTACCTGTTCCGGTTGTGCCGAGGATGGCAAAATGCTTGCCCAGCAATTCGTCCACCTCGATCATCGCCGGAATGGAGGTATCTTGCTGGATTTTTCCAATATTGACCGCCGTACCGCTATTGGAAAAATAGGCTGCGGCCAGCTCATCTCTGGAAACGATATAGACGGGGTCACCCAAAGCAGGATAGGTGGAAACCCCCCGCCGGAACGTCAGGGAAGATCCGTCTTT
>JANQOC010000105.1 GCA_028279265.1 Hyphomicrobiales bacterium | reverse complement strand
CCGCCCGCGTCCCGCTTATAGTTCGAGTCGATATACCAGGAAACGTAGTCTATCAGGCTCATGGGTTCGAACTTTGCCGGATTGTCGGCACTGACACAGGTGTCCAGGGGTTCGGCGATCGTATCCGCATTGGGATTGAAAAATGTCGCGATGGAATAACGGTCCTTGGCCGGGGGCACGACCCGGTGCGGTGTCGGCAAGAAACGCCCGTTCGTCCAACGGTTCAGAAATTCACCGGTATTCACGATAATCCCGCCCTCGATATATTGCGCATCCAGCCAGTCACCGGAAGGGGTGAGGACCTGCAGTCCGGGCACTTCGGCTATGGGAAGCAGGGTGAGACAACTGTGATCGCTATGGGGTGCGATTCCGAACTGGTTGTCCTCCGCCTCAACCGCCGGATAGTGGGCATTACGCGACCACATCACCGGATCCGTGAAATAGGGATCGAAGAAATCCGCTGGTTTGTCCAGGGCTCGCGCATAGACGGGGAGCAATTTGCGTCCAAAATCGGCGATGGCTTCCTGGTAGCGAACCAGGGTTTCGCGGAACTCGGAAATCTCCTGCGGCCACTGATTGGGTCCCACAAACCGGGTCTCGGCCTGGATGAGCGGATGGTCCGGTTCCCGTTCCAGCGCCAGCACCAGTGTTTCGTTCAAATCCTTCTTGGTGTTCTCGTTGAATTTCGATGTCACATAGATGGTCGACTTCGGCGGAATGTAACCGACGGACAGCTCGTTGATGCGATATTTCAGTTTCTCATCCAGGGGCAGGGCGAAGAATTCTTTCAGTTTGCCATAGGCCGCATCGAGTACCTCTTGCGGAAATCCATGATTGGTCATCACCAGGAAGCCGATATTTTCCTGGATATGGCGCACTTTCGCCGCCAGCTCCTCCAGGGCGCCGGGTTTACCGGCCAGATAGGGACCCATGTCGAGTACCGGTATTTCTGAATACTCCGGGGCATTTTCGTGCCGGGCGAGGGTGTCTTGTGTAGGCTGAGCAGTCATATCGTTCTCCTTCCAATTGATCGTCGTTTCGTTGGATTGGAGATAATGTATTACTATGTATATAGATCATGGTAATAATAATTCATTATATTCCATATAGCCAATTGATTGCGCTGGGTGAGCTGTGTTTCCAGATTTCCATCCGGTTGATCTTATGACAGGAATGTTGATGGCTGGAGCTTCTAAGGCTGGAGTCTTTCAAGCTCGCGGGTAATCTGCTCCACCAGCCGCCGGGCCGGCAGCCGCAGGGGAAACCGCGTCTGATGCACAATGAAAAAATTGGACGGCATTTGCGGGGCCGCAATGGGGCGCACCTCCAGTTCGAGTTGTTTCTGATGGAGAGCGACGGAGGTATAGGGCAGAATTGTCGACCAGTCCGTATGACGTATGAATTCGATAGATCCATAAACGGAGTCCATTTGGATCAAATCCGAGATTGTAATTTCTCCGGCATTGATGTGCCGGTCCAGCATATCTCTGAGGCCGTTGCCGGTCGTCGGGACCACGAGTTTGAGGGCGCCGGACTTTGTCAGATCAACAACTTTGGTTCGGCGCCTGCGGTCGCTTTTGGCCGAGATAAGAACCAGATTGTCATCGACAATTTTTTCGGTGGTCAGCCCGTCCAGGTTGGAGGGTTCGATGACGATGGCGAAATCCAGTTCCGAATTTCGAACCAGGTTCGTCAAGTCGCGGCTGTAGGCTTCTTTCAACAGAATTTGCACTTGCGGATATTTATTTTTAAACCGCGGCAGAAGTGTCGGGGCCAATCCATGCATGGCCGAGGGGACGAGCCCGAATTTGATGCTGCCGGAAATTTCTTCCGAGAGATCGCTGATTTCCTGCCTTGTCTCCTCAACATCGCGCAAAATGGATACGGCTCTCCTGTACATTTTGCGGCCTGCGATTGTCGGCTCCACGCCCGTCGTCGATCTTTGAAACAGTTCCGTTCCGAGCCCCTCTTCGAGCTGTTTGATATGTGTGCTCAGTCCCGGCTGCGTCGCAAAGAGACGCTTCGCCGCCTTCGACACGCTTCCCGTTTCATAGACGGCGACAAAAGTTTGCAACTGTTTCAGGTCCATTGTGCTGTCCCAAATGATGCGGTTCCAAATTATGCAGTCCCGAACTGACCTCCGGTGATATAAAGACTGACTATAGAGATTTAGTCGGGAGGCAACAATTCGTTATAATGCATTTCCGCGGGACACCGGTTGAAAGCCTCTGTT
>JANQOC010000080.1 GCA_028279265.1 Hyphomicrobiales bacterium | reverse complement strand
CAAAGTTGTTCTCGCCAATGCTGCCGATGCGGCCGCATTTGCGGTGGCAAAACAACCGGAATTATCGACGGAAGAAGCCGAGCAGGTTGCCCGGCGGTTTATTGACACCCACCTTGCTGTGTTGCGCGGTACTGACAATCAACCATCATTTACATTTGAACTTTCCCGTGACTTGTCGCTCCATTCATTGAGCCAAACAACAACCTCGGAAATCAAAAAAACAACTGTTGAAGTTACCGGCACGCTCAATACGACTTTTTTGAGAATATTCACAATGTTCGGCCTATCTAATCCGGACACGCTGCAAGTCACAATGCGTGCCGAAGTGGTTCCAGACACCCTTCAGATTGAAATTGTCTTGGCACTCGATAATACCGGCTCGATGGAAGGCAGCAAGATAGCCGAACTAAAAACCGCCGCGACATTGCTCGTAAATAATCTCTTTGGCGATAGTGAAAACGCCAATTTCGTATCCGTCGCCCTCGTTCCTTTTTCAGAGGCCGTAAACATCGGAAATTACAGCATCGAAAGCGAAACCGATCAGGAAGCCATCCCTTGGTGGATCGACAAGAAGGGTGAATCTTCGATCTATGGGGACAATCTGGATCTTCAGGATGGAGAAACCTTGTTCGACCTGTTCAACAAATTCAGTAATGAAACCTGGAATGGGTGTGTCAGGGCCCGGACTTCAGTTACGGAAGATCAATCAATCATCGGTAATTGGGCCGGACTGGACACCGATGACACACCTCCTTCGATAAATAATCCGAACACCTTATGGGTTCCCTATTTCGCGCCTGACGAACCGGATTGTCTTCGCGGCAGAACGGGATGCAGCACTTTAGATTATGCCAACAACTACATGAAAGACTGGCTCGACATAGGCTGGCCGGAAGAGATACGCCAGAGCAATACCAAGAAGTACGACTTGGCGACAGTGAGTTGGCCGAGACCCGGTCCAAACCATGGTTGTCCCGCCCAGCCTGTACTGCCATTATCCAGCAACAAGCAAACTGTCCTCGACTCTATCGAGGCCATGACAGCCAGAGGTTCTACAGTTATTCCCCAGGGCCTCGTCTGGGCGTGGAGGACTCTCTCCCCGGGGGAACCGTTTGTTGGTGGTGCGGATTATAACGATAGAAAAACGATCAAGATTATCGTTCTGCTGACAGACGGCCGCAATGATGTAACGGGAAATATCGCGGACGAACCGCACGAAGGTATAAACAAGTCTTATTACTCTTCTTATGGATTTGCCAGTCAAGGATATCTTGGAAATCCGGATGGCACAGAATCGGCAAAAATTCTGAATAAGAAAACAGAAATTATCTGCGATAACATCAAGCAGAAAAATATACGTCTCTATACAATCACCTTTCAGGTCACAAATGAGGACATTATTGAAATTATGAGAAACTGTGCTTCGGATCCCGGAAATTTTTATGCGCCAGACTCTGACCTGAGTTCCGTATTCGCCGAGATCGCACGGGATTTCAATGAACTTCGTCTGGCCAGGTAAAAAGGTGCAACGCCCATGATAGTCGCTATACAACACCAAAAGGACTGGTTCCTTAGAGGGTCGCTATTGTATGGGCTGCCCTCATTCACAGTCAGCATAATTTCTGTATCAGAAGTCTCAGCCCTCTTTCAGTATCTGCATCTCGGACTCGACCATAAGTAAATTGTTCTGAATCTGTAGATGCTCCGGATACTTTTCATTGGCTTCCCTGAACGTCTTGTGAGCAATATCCAGATTTTCCTGCAAATAGTAATGGTATCCGAGATTGTTAAGGACAGTCGGTGTGTGTCCCACTAACAAAATGACGGTATCATAGGCTCTTGTGGCGAGATCGAATTTCTTGAGGTGATCATAAGTTGCGGCAAGTCCCAGCCAGGCCTCCGGATTTTGCGGCTGCTTTTCGATGTATTTACGAAAAGTGACCTCTGCCAAACCATAGTGCCCACTGCGGAAATGAGATTTTGCAACTTCAATGGACGGTGCACCACGCTTCGGACCGGCCACCGCCAGTCGGTTTTGCGCAAGGGAGCGTCCTGTAGATGCATTCGACAAACTTCCGCTCAAACCTGGTTCAAACTTGGGAAGGCAACCGGTCAACAGGGTCACGCCGACAAAACATATAAACAACCTGGAACTCACCACTATAATTGTACCTCTTTACCCCAGCCCGTTCCGCACTTTGATTATGAGCGGTAAGGCGATAACCACAATCAGAACCGGAAAAACAAACAGTGCCAGGGGTAAGGTCAGTTTGACAGGTAGTGCATGCGCCCTTTCTTCCGCCTTGAACAGTCTCCGATCACGCAGTTCCTCACTAAAGATATTGAGCGCCTCGGAAATGCTCGATCCCAGTTCCTCGGACTGCTTTAAATAACCGCCGAGATTGCCAAACTCGCTTATCCCCAATCTTTGTTTCATGTTCACCAGGGCTTCCTCAAGGCTTCGCCCGGCCCGAATTTGCAGAGTCAAAATGTACAAATGCACTCCAAGATAGGGATAGTTGTGGGCAATTTCCTTGCTCACCCGATCTATAGCTGCACGCAGGCTCAACCCGGATTGAACACAAATGACAATCAGGTCCATCAAATCCGGCAGACCGCGTTCACATTGTTTTTTGAGTTCCCGGCTACGAAAATCCAGATAAAAACCGGGAATTATAGATCCCAGAATTGTCAGCGATAGCAATAATAAAACACTGGTGAATAGGTCGAGTTCCGGATTCAGAATTTGGATCACCATCAGGAATAAGCTTGGTAAGCCGATGGCGAGCCCAACCCTCCCGGTGAGCAGCCATACAGGGGCGTAGGGACTGAATATTCCGGCTTTGACAAGGCCGCGCCGGGCCGATGAGAGATGATGAATCGTGTCGCCGGAACCGATGGCGTTTTCTGCCGTATACAGCAGATCCGAGATCTCGCTGATGGTACGGCCGTGAAGCGACCGCCTGTCCGTGATCTTGTCAATGTCGGCTTCAGTTTCGGTTAAGGCGTTGTTGAGGGCGAATGTTCGATTTCTGATTTCCTGTTGCCGCAGCTTCCGGCTCAATACACTGCCGACAAGCAGAACCATCAATGCGATTGTCAACACGATCAATGTGTTTGTATTGGTCTCTGTGAAACCTTGAAGTACTTCGACTATTGTCCAGGGAAGCTCAATCATCGGGCGACACCTCAGATATCCAAATCAGACATGCGTCGCATGATGAAGTTGCCGGTGATCAGCCAGACGACAGAAAGAAAAAGTACGATCCGTATCCACGGGTACCCCCATACAGACCCGTAGTAATCCGGAGAAATAATCCAGATCATCGCGAAAACAATAAACGGGATGACTGTAAGCAGGTATGTCGACCAGCGACCCTCAGAAGCAAGAGCTTGCGCTTTTCTGCGCATACGAAACCGGTTGCGAACAACGGTACTCAACTTTTTCAGAACTTCCGATAGGTTGCCGCCGGTCGAATTGTGTATCGAGGTCGCCATCACGAAGAGTGAGATATCCGCTTGCCCCACCCTGACCCTGAGATTCGACAAAGCCGTATGAAGATCGAGCCCAAACATCAGTTCTTCACCAACGATCGAAAACTCGGTACTGATCGGATCAGGCATTTCTTTTGCCACCATAGCCATGGCAGCCTGCATGGGGTGGCCTGCGCGCAAACTCCGGGCCACAATGTCAACGGCATCGGAAAACTGGCGCTCAAAGACCGCTTGCCGCCTCTTGCGCAACCCGATCAAACCCCACAGAAGACAAGCGGCGCTGAGAACGACGGCAACCGCAAAACCAAACACGGGATGAAAGCCCAGAACAATCAGTGTGAAAAGGAACGCCAGGCCGATCCCAAACATGAGAGTTAAGATGCCGGCAATACCGCAGTTCACACCCGACTGCAGAATGAGCTTGTTGAGCCAAATGACAGGTAATGAGTAACGGCCGCTGACGGTAAGGGATCTCTTGCGCAGAGAATTCGACAGACCGGTATTTCGATCATCGGGCCAATGTTCGCTTGCACCATGCTGATATTCCAGACGCTCCCGGTGAAATCGTCTCGTTTCGATCTCGGTTTGAACGACCATGTAAAGAGATAAAACAAGAGACACAACGGAGAACGCGATCAAAATATAAGCCGCTAAATTCAAATATTCCGGTACGAACGGCATCGGACTCACAACACCTTATTAGGATCAAATAACGCATTGGACGTCTCAATGCCTGAAACTCTCAACTGATCCAGGAAGTTCGGGGTGATGCCCGTCGGGCGAAACTCACCGATGACTTCCCCCGCGGACACTGTTTTTTGGTGGATGAATTTGAAAATTTCCTGCATTTGAATTACGTCTCTCTCCTGCCCGGTAACCTCGGAAACGCTCACAATGCGTCGTTTCCCGTCGATCATTCTTTGCAGCTGAACAACAAGGCCGATTGCAGAACTGATATGTGTTCGGATCCCGGTTTCCGACATCGAGAATCCCAGCATGTTGATCATGTGCTCCAGCCGGACGAGGGAATCGCGCGCTGTGTTTGCATGTATGGTTGTCAGAGAACCTTCATGCCCCGTGGTCATGGCCTGCAGCATGTCAAATGCTTCTTCACCTCGGACTTCGCCAACGATAATTCTATCGGGACGCATCCTCAGCGCATTCTTGACGAGTTCCCTTTGGCGGATTTCGCCGCGACCATCTATCGTCGGGGGACAGGTCTCCAAACGCCCTACATGGGGTTGCTGCAGTTGCAGTTCTGCTGCATCCTCAATTGTAATCAGTCGCTCATGGTCCGGGATGTATGCGGACAGGGCGTTCATCAGGGTTGTTTTTCCCGAGCCCGTACCGCCGGATATCAGCATGGATATTTTGGCCCTGACGCAGCTGCCCAAAAAGTCCGCAATCTGCGCAGGAAGTGTTCCGAATTCGACAAGCTTGTTGATATCGATCTTGTCCCGGGCGAATTT
>JANQOC010000065.1 GCA_028279265.1 Hyphomicrobiales bacterium | reverse complement strand
GGTATTGTTCGCCGCGTGCCCGTGGTCATGCTCGCGGATGGCAAGACAAAACCTTCCCTGGCCATTGAGCTGATCCGCGTTGGTACCGGTGCGGAAAGCATACTGGTCCGGACAAGTGAAATCGGAGTGTCCGATATTGTGGTCGGGGACAAAATCGTCCCTACAGATGAAGAGGGGCGTTTCTGGATAAATTTCTCACCGCATCTGCCGCAGCGATTTGTTTCTGCCTATGATGTTCTGACGGACAAAATCGGGGAAAAAGAGCTTCGTGGCAAATTTGTGCTTGTGGGGACATCAGCCGTCGGACTCCTCGACCTCAAGGCGACCCCGCTAGATCCCGCCATGCCCGGGGTCGAGATTCACGCACAAATCATCGAAACAATATTGTCTAACTCCTACTTAACCCGTCCGGCTTTTGCCATCGGCAGTGAAGTCGTCGTTGCTCTGGTTATCGGGTTGTTCATCATTGTTTGCGGTCCGATCTTCGGCGCCTTGAACATGCTGCTGCTGGGCGGTTTTTTCGCCGCCTGCCTGGTCGCCTTGTCCTGGTATCTGTACGCGCAACACGGGATTCTTTTTGATTTTGCTTATCCTCTCGTCTCGACCTTGATGGTCTATTTCGTCCTTGTTTTTTACAACTATTTGAAGGAAGAGCGGGGACGCCGTGAAGTCCGCAATGCGTTTGGCCAATATCTTTCGCCTGAACTCGTAAACCAGCTGGCGAGGGATCCCGACAGCCTTTCTCTTGGCGGCGTAACGCGGGAAGTTACCATCCTCTTCAGCGATGTCAGAAACTTCACGGCTATAGCCGAACAGTTCAAGAATGATCCCGAAGGCCTATCGCGGTTGATGAACAATCTCCTGACCCCACTGTCTGCTGCTGTCATGGACCGGAAGGGGACAATCGACAAATATATGGGTGATGCCATCATGGCCTTCTGGAATGCCCCCCTGGATGATCACGTACATCCGAGAAATGCCTGCACTGCCGCCCTTGAAATGCAAAGGCAGCTGAACCTGTTGAATCAGAAACTGGAAGCCCAGGCCAGTCTCAAAGGGGCACCGTTCAATAAGCTTCGCGCAGGAATCGGCATAAACACAGGGGAATGCGTCGTCGGCAATATGGGATCGGACATGCGGTTTGATTACACCGCCATGGGTGACCCGGTAAATGTTGCTTCGCGCGCCGAGGGACTGACCAAGCAGTTTGACGTCCCGACGCTGATTGGCGAAAAGACCGCAAACCATGTTTTAGATTTCGCTCTACTGGAAGCGGATCTTATTCGAGTCGTCGGTAAAAAGGATCCGGAGCGGCTGTATCTGCTCATGGGAGATAATGAATTGGCCATTTCCGAAGAATTCAGGAGATTGAAACTTCAGCACGATCAGCTGTTGGCGGCTTACAGATCGACGAAGTGGGAAAAAGCTCTTGAAAATCTACGAGCCTGTCAAAACGGTTTGCAATTCGGCTACGATTTGACCAACTTTTACAATACATATCAAAACCGGATTACCGAGTTTGCGTCCAAGGGTGTCGACGACGACTGGGACGGCGTTTATGAAGCAGAGTTGAAATAGCGTTCTCAGCCGCTGAGTAACCTGCTCCTCTTGTATTCTTTATCCGGACACGAGTTTAATTGGACCTCAGTTCTTTGGCTTTTCCGCGAAGAGTATTCGCAATGATTTGGGAATCCCGGTCATTGGACTGAAGCAGGTCCTGTTCCTCAGCGTGGTTACCGCGCAAGCGGAACAACTGTTCCCTGCCATCTTCCAATACCAGAAGTTTGTGTGTCTTATCCCGGATTGCCCATCCATTGGTTTGATTGGGCCGGTTCGTATTGAACTGTTCGCTGTAGAGGTAGTGGCGTTTGGAAACATCCGCCTTTGTGAGCAGACTTCTGAAACTTATACTGTCAACAGCTTTCGCCAGACTTGTTCCAGTGATCTCTCCGAGTGTCGCGAAAATATCCGTCGTATTCACCAGGGCATTTTCCCGTACACCTTTTCTGCCGACCCCAGCGCCCTGGACGACCATCGGCACGCGAATGCCGCCTTCGAACAGGGTTCCTTTTGCTTTTCGTCGTTCAAACGGTGCTTGCGCAACGCGGCCCGGACTACCATTGTCGCCAAGGAAGATAATCAGGGTGTTGGCGCGGACGTGTTCGGACATCGAAGCCAACAGCCGTCCCATCTCGCGATCCATGGCTTCGAGGGCGGCAAAATAATAGGAAAGCGCATTTCTCCGCATATCTCTCCTTTCCCCGCTCAGTCCCTGACGGTTATGCAAATGTTCAGGCGGCAGATGTAGGGGAAAATGAGGAGCCGTGTACGCCAACCACAGGAACCAAGGAGAGTTTCTTTGCCCGATCCATTCAATAGCTTCATCTGTAAAGGCAGTTGTCGCGTACTTTGTCTCGTTCCGGGTCTTGCCATTTTCTGTCCGTTGCCAGTTAAAATAATCCTTATGTCCACCCCGGATCAGGCCCGCATAGTGGTCGACACCCATTTTGTGGGGGTTGAGATTGCCGCCATTATTGTTGTCCGAAAGATGCCACTTACCGATTACCGCTTGCGCATACTTTCCGGGTGAGCCCTTGGATATGGCCTGATGAATTGTTTTTTCTGAGAGTTTGATTCCAGGAACACCGCGGCGGGGGGACACGGCTGATCCTATTCCCGTTCGAAAACCGTATTTGCCCGTCAGTATGGATGCGCGCGTCGGCGAACAGGTTGGATAAGCCCAGACATTTTCGAAGACCAAACCGTCCTGGCACAATTGTTTCAATACCGGCATATCCGGTTTTTCATTGCCCCAGTCGGTGTGGCAGGGGCTTGCATCCAGTCCCATGTCATCGGCAATGATCATTAATATGTTGGGAAATTTCGATGCCTCATCGGCGTTTGCCGAGCCGATGCTGAGCATGAGAAAAAGACAGAACGCGCACAACCGGGCATGAATAGGCATTTCAGAGTTCTTTCGTTGGTTACGGCAAAAGGCAGCTCACATTTCTATTGAATTAATTACGCGCGAGCGGTCTCAATCCGTCGAACTCTTGTAATCCGGCATCCCAATTTACTGTTGCGTGTTGACGCGGCTATCTGCTGTTCCGCGGGAAGGCCACAGCCGACCGTCAATTGCCATGAGCCCGAGCGCCAGGATCATCATGCCTAGAATTTCTTGTATGACGAGAATTTCGTCGAGAACAATGAGACCAAGGAATATTGCGCTCGGTGGAATGAGGAAGGTCACCAGCAGGAGATTTACCGCACCGGCGCTGGCTAAAATGCGAAAGTACAGGATGTAGGCGAGCGCTGTCGACAGCAGGGCCAGTCCGACCAGAGCCCCGATGGTCTCTACGGTCGGCAAACCGAACTTCCAGGGTTGCTCGAGAAACAGGACAATAGGAAATAGCAGCATGGAAGACATGGTCAACGTGCCTGCTGAAACCATAATCGGATTAATACTCATGCGAAAAAACCGGCGCCCGTAAATCCCGGCAAAGGCATAGGACACCGCAGCCGCAAGGCAGGCCAGTTTTGCGGTTATTCCAGATTCGAGATCCATAGACCCATCACCAAGCATGACCGCTACCCCGACAAATCCGAGGATGACACCGATCAGCCGGTTTACGGATAGTTTTTCATCCCGCGTCAGGACATGGGCGGCAAGTACGGTGAAGATTGGTGTTGTCGCATTCAGGATCGATGCCAGACCGGATGTAATAGAACTCTGCGCCCAGACAATAAGCGAGAAAGGAATGACATTATTGAGAAGCGCCATCCAGAAGAACGAGCGCCAGACACGCATTTCGGTCGGCAGTTTTATTCCGAAAATCGGTAAAATCATCATCAGCGAGAGTGCTGCGAGGCCGACACGTGCCAAAACGATCGTCAGGGTAGGCAGCTCCCTGACGGCGATGCCATTAAAAAGAAATGACGCGCCCCAGAGTATCGAGAGAATGAGGAGTAACACCCAATCGACCGGTGACATTGTCCGGTTTTTTGTTTCATGTTCCGACATCTAAGAATCCATAATTTTGCGCAGCGGATTTGAGAAAATCGCAAGAGGGGCGTGAAAACAATCCAGTTCTTGTTATCGCCTCTGAAAACACGCGAAGATTAATTCTGCCTAATCATGCATCACCGCTTTGCACAATTTTCGTGCACAACCCCATAAGACTTACCGATCGCGCAAACCGTCACGGGGACTGCATCGCTTTTTCGTTTGTATTTCTATGGGTTACACCGGCTTTCCCTGGGGCTGAAACGCTTGGCATCAACATTGCTCTCTGTTCCCAATAAAATTGGAGGTGCGACGAAATGATTGAATCGATATTTGGACTACTTACTCTGGCACTGCTCTTCGGAGCGCTTGTACTATGCGCCAGAAACGCACGAAATCCCTTGCCTGCCCGACCGCTCGAAAATACCACTGAAAAAGAACAGATCCAGCCGGAACAGAAGATTTCGAGTTCCAACCTTTTGAACCGGGTGGAACCTGTACCCTTACAGGCCGAGAAAACAGATGCTCCTCACACCAAAACAATCGACGATTTAGATGTGGTTTCAGACCAACGTTCGGAACGCATTGAACGCATGATGAAAATGTCAAAGAAATCAGCTCGTCATATTCCAGCATCCTCAAAAAAGTATCTGGTTCATCTAGCGGTTGTGGACGATTTGAGCTTTGCTAAGAAAAAGTTTGAGTCACTGCAGGATCGATATCCCGGAACATTGCGCCAGCATCAACTCATGATCGACAAGGCCCGAAAAAACATACCAAGGCGCCATTATAATTTTGGAATCGGTCCGCTTAAATCAAAATCCAAAGCCGCCCAGGTCTGCAGACAATTGAAAGGAATTGGATTGAAGGAAAGCAAAATTCAGCCCGTATCATCGGATCAGACACAGTATTATGCTCTTTAGCTGGTTTCGGCGTAAGAAATTATGGACCAAAAGTTCTACATGGCCGCACTACCAGATTTGCGGCCAAACTCTACACCGTCTATAAACTCCAACAATTTCAACAAGTTGACACATTAATTTCACAATTTGTCTCAAAGCCGCCTTAATAAATTTCTAAATTGATTCGACGGGGTGGGCTGAAAGGCCCGATCATGAGCATTGTTACGACACAAATCACACCTTACGAACTCAAAACCAAGAATATACTGCAGCGAATTCTCATTGAGATAGAACAATCGAAACACGAAAATAAATCGAAGACGGAACTCTCCAATGATGAGTTGGATATTCTCTGGAATTTTGCTGTCCAGGGTTGGAGCAGGCAAGTCGGACGATGCGAAGTGGAATCGATGAAAGAGATCATCGCCGCGCAGCGGAGAGAACTGGCCGCGCAGCAGGAACCATCCAATTTCTGATCGCTGGGTTTTGGCCCCACCAACGGGCTTAGGCATTATGATATTGGCCTGATGACATTGGCCGTACACCGATGTCGGATGTCGTACAGATCCTTTAAATGCTGGTCGCAGACCCACTCCGGAAAATGAAAAAACCGGAGTGAATGCCCCCTTCACTCCGGTTTTTTCTTTTATTTGACGCGAGGTAGCGGGGATCCAAGCGCCGATGCGTAAGAATATCGACATTCCAAAATGAATTCCGCCTACTGATTTCAGGGATGTTGATAACTTTGTGAAGACGGTTTGAAGAAAATCCTATTCGCCGGTTTTGATTTCCGGTGGCTTTGAATGCTATTTAGAAGCGGTAATGTTGTCACCGCTTCGCAACCGCGACTACCGAAATCTTTATCTCGCCCAGCTCGTTGCCTTGCTCGGGACCGGTATTACGACGGTTGCCCTGGCCTTGCTGGCTTTTGAAATTGCCGGCCGGGATGCCACGATTGTTCTCGGGATAGCCCTGGCGATAAAAATGGTCGCCTATGTCCTACTGTCACCCATTGCCGGCGCTTATGCGGGAAAATTCAACCGGGCTCGATATCTGGTCGGTCTCGAAATTGTTCGGGCCATCATGGTGGCTTTGTTGCCGTTCATCGATCAGGTCTGGCAAATTTATGTTCTCATATTCCTCTTACAATCCGCCTCTGCCGCCTATACGCCGGTGTTTCAAGCGACCATACCGAACATTATCCCGGATGAAAAAGAGTATACAAAAGCCCTCACCCTGTCGCGGCTAAGCTATGATCTGGAAAGCCTGGTGAGCCCCATGTTGGCAACCCTGCTGCTTGCATTCTTGAGTTTTCACTGGCTGTTCATGTTTACGATGGTCGCGTTCCTCATATCTGCATGGCTCGTATTCGTGACCCGGTTTCCCGATGTCGAAGTTTCCGCAGAAAACGGGGCAGCGGATCAAAGTTCCATGGATGGTATTCGATACTATCTGGCAACGCCCAGATTACAGGGATTAATGGCGTTAAATCTGGCTCTAGCCGCAGCCGGTTCCCTTGTGATCGTTTGTACCGTCGTCATTGTTCTGGAGTTTTTCGATGGGACTCAGTCCGAGGTCGGAATCGCGCTTGCCGCCTTCGGTTTCGGATCCATGATTACGGCAATTTTCCTGCCCAGACTCCTTGAGCAAATTCAAGACCGCGTCCTCATGCACTTTGGTGCGCTCATTCTTTGTTTGGCCCTTGCGGGCGCGACCGTGCAATTTCAGCTGGACGTGAAAAACTGGGGTGTCTTCCTGCTTGTTTGGTCCGTGATCGGCGTCGGTTATTCGGCGATCATTACGCCAACAGGCCGTGTGCTGCGGCGATCATCGAATTCCGAGAATCGCACATCCATCTTTGCCGCACAATTCTCGCTTTCCCATGCCTGCTGGCTTGTCACCTACCCGCTAAGCGGCTGGCTGGCGGCGACATTCGGATTAGGTGCCGCTGCTCTGGTGATGGCAATTATTACCGTATTCGGTCTGTTGGGGTCGATCAGGCTGTGGCCGGCAGATGACAAGATCGTACTTTCCCACACCCATAAAAATCTGCCCGCCGATCATCCGCATGTCCGGGACGCCGTTCACGACGGCCAGGGTATGAGACATGCCCATGACTTTGTTATTGATCGTTTCCACCACGAATGGCCGACAAAAACTTAAGGGATTAGCACTCCTTCGGTAGATTTCACTCCAAATTTCGAAAGCAGGACTTTCGCATCTTGTTCGAACATCAGCATAGCTGAACAGGACCAATCATTTTCTCAGCGATAAAACCGTACCCGTGAACGCAAGACGTTGACACTTTACCGGCTACCTTGTTCTTCACTTTCGATTTTAGTAATTTCCCCGACACTTGTATCTTCGTTTTTTGAAACCGGTCATAGCTAATGTCGAATAAGAAGACACTGTCTGTTCTAAACAAAACCATGTCCTATATCGAAATGGGACAAGGGGATCCCATCATATTCCTCCATGGAAACCCGACTTCATCCTATCTTTGGCGGAATATTATGCCCGGTCTGGAAGGATTTGGACGTTTGATTGCCCCGGATCTCATTGGTATGGGAGACAGCGACAAACTCGACAATAGTGGGCCCGCAAGTTACCGCTTCGATGAACACCGAAAATACCTGGATGCTTTTCTCGAACAATGTAACGTCAACAGTAATGTTGTTCTCGTGGTTCATGACTGGGGATCGGCCCTGGGATTTGACTGGGCCCGGCGCCATGCGGAAGCCGTTGCAGCCATCGTTCACATGGAAGCCATATTGCGTCCCATAAGCTGGGATGAATTTCCGGAGGTCGTGCGTCCGTTGTTTCAGAAATTCCGCTCCGATGCGGGCGAACAGCTAATATTAGAAAATAATAGATTCGTGGAACAGGTGCTGCCAGGTGCCATTCTGCGCGATCTGACAGAAACCGAGATGGAGGCCTATCGCGCGCCCTTTGCCCGCGCCGGCGAAGACCGGAGACCGACACTGACCTGGCCGCGGGAATTGCCGATCGAGGGACAGCCGGCCGATGTCGTTGCCACCGTCGAAGCCTATGGTCAGTTC
>JANQOC010000019.1 GCA_028279265.1 Hyphomicrobiales bacterium | reverse complement strand
AAACTCGCAGCATGTAATAGCAAAACATGGTCGGGCAGATCTTTCATATTTTCTTTGAATTCTTGATCTGCATCTTCGATTTCTCGGTAGAATATGTCGATCACAGCCTTTGTTTTTGAAATTCGCTTAGGTGACTCAAGCGAATGCGCAACTTCATTCCTAAGAGTGTTAAGCTTGAATGCGATGTCCCATATTTCATTGTCATGCTCATCAAGTGACATGGAACGGGCAATAAGCACCTTTTGGTAAAAACTCAATCGTGCATCTTCTAAGAATTTTGAATGATGGACAAATTTGGAAATTATTGTGTCAAGAGCCTCCTCAATAAGAAGGTGGCCTTTCAACACAACTTGAGCTGTTTCATCAACTTGACGAAATTGCTTCTCTATTCGATCCGCCGCATTTTTCAAACTCGCTGTCATTTCAATATCGTTTATCCAAGCAGAGGTAACTCTGAATTTGCTTCAATCGAAAATTATCTGATTCGATAAACCGAACGAAATTTAAGCGGGTACATAACTGGGTTATCTATTAATCCAGTCAATGCCTTCGTACTAAAATGGGTTCAGCAACGTAAGTGAAATTTCTGTGTAATTGTGCATGGAATGTTCCGGAATGTAAGCGGACGGTTGATCGATGAATTAAATCGAAATTGGCAAATAACTATATGAATTTTAGACATTAATTTTATATTCCAAAAAAATCGGAAAGAATAAGCCAAGGACTGAAAATCCGCGTGTCGGTGGTTCGATTCCGCCCCTGGGCACCATTCTTCCGTTTCCCTGTCTCATTTCCGATGACTTAAATAGTAAATTGGACAACCAATAAAGAATTGCAGGAAAACTCCTTAACGCACTCAAGTGCGCGTACTGTTCAGAAGAAACACATTGACGTCCGATTTTTTGGGGAATCAGTCAACTATCTTCGCTTTCCAATTGTCCGCTTCTGACCGGAATAAGGCACAAGATCTCTTAGCGTGGTTAGTATATTGTGATGATTGTTCGTGGTCCCATAAGCAATAAGCCTGTCCACGATGCAGATCCTATTGTAGCTGCTGGTCTATGCTCTCTTAAGAAGCTATTCGCCGCAATAAGTTTCGCCTATCACACGACGAAGCAGTCCGGGTATTTATAACGATTGTGCATGTAGCTCGGTCAGGACTTCTATCGCAACACGCCGATTCAATCCGTTCTTGTCACTTCTGAGAATATGGATCAACTGTTCCGTCGGGGCGGCAATGTCGGCCGATTTGAGAAGTTTCGCCGCATGCCAACGGTCCTCGCCACCATTCTTGAATGCATAATCGACAATTGTCGGCCAGGCGTCGTGCCCTTGTCTTTGTGAAATCGCTTCCGCCGCCGAGTGGCGCACGACCATCTGCGCATCGTCGAGATAGTCGGAAGCTTTGAATGAATTTTCAATGCGCGACAGTCCCAATATGGCTTCGCCACGTATATTCGGGTCATCATCCCCCAGGCGGTCGCGGAGAACATCGGCCAGGGACGGATCCGCTAACTTCGAACAGAGCCGCACGAGCCAGAGTCGCAGCTCGGAATTCTTATCCGCGATATGACGGATTATGCTTTGTCGAAATGGATCATCGACTTTGAAGTCGTCATTTATCACACGCGACAGCGACATGGCTGCTGCGACCCGCAACTCATCATTTTGCTCTTCCAGCACCTTGACCAGTGCCTGAACCGTTGTAATGTCGGCACTTTCTCCAAGGAGGCGCGCGCACATGACCCGGACATCCTGATGTACCGGAACGCCCTTATCCGGCGACAGGACCTTTTTGCCACGATAGGATTGTGCAAGTTCCAGAAAATCCAGATCTTCCGATGTCAACTGGATATCCCCCGGTGCAGCTTCTTCGATCAGGGACGATGACTCGTTCTGCAGGGCATCAAGTGTCGACTGGGGGAATGCGTCTGCTGCCGTTTCTTCATCGGGATCCGTCTGTTCGGTTTTATCCCGCGCCGTTGGTTCACGCTTAAGATCGTTGCGACCAGAAGCGGAGGCACCGTTGTCTTCGACGATATTACCTTCCCGGTCGATTCGAATTCGATTGCGCTGGCCAACCTCGTCTTCCTTGGCCGCATGCGCCCCGTGCCGTTCCGGCTCGTTGGAATCGACCTGGCTTGAATGGGTTTGAGGATTCTTCTCCTCACGTTCCTTCTGCTTGACACTAATAGGGACGATCCGTCCGGCAAGGATACCGAGCAGCAGATTTTGGGCACCTTCTCGATGCCCGCTGCTTTCATTCCTGGCGATCTCGGCCAGAGCCGCCAGGGAGGCCAAACGTATGGGACGGAGCGGGTCCGGAATGATTTTCGTGAGCGCATCCAATACGGTATCGGGCGCGCATTCCGCAATCACCTTGATCGCCGTCCTTCTGACGGACATGTTGGCGCTGCGGCTCAGGGCTTTTTTCTCAATCGCCCCGATGGTCTCGGTATCCGGATCGAACCTTCCCAGTATTTCTATAGCCAGGCATACGAGTTCATTGGATTCACAATCCAGGAACTCCGCGATCCTGTTCAAAGCTGCAGCATCCGGCTTTTCAGACCGGTCTCTGCATGTCTTCAGGACTTCTAATTGAACCGTATCGCTGGGATCGTTTAGCAGTTGTGCCAGGCGCGATGGATTGGCGCGAGCGAGCCGGGCGCAAACAACAGCACGAACACTCTCCGAAGGATCGCCGCATAGTTGTTCGAGGCGCGGATCATCGGAGCGGCAGAAGGTAACACCTATGGCCCGAATATCCGGTTCGGGATCCTTCAGCAAATTACCAATCATATCATCCGTCAACGGCGCACTGTTTTGCGATAGAACGGAAACGGCGACTTGCCGGTGCCGGGCGGACCTCGATTTCAGGTATTTTGCGAGTTCGGCCGTACCCGCCTCTCCCATTTGGCCGAATGCTTTGAGGCCTGTCAGTAAGAGGTCTTGGCCAAACTCGTCATTCATGGCGGTGCGGATATCCGCAATCGCTTCCGACGCCCCAATGTGCCCAAGGGCTTCGATGGCGGTTCGCTGAACTTCAAGCCATTCATCAAACTCGCTTTCCGCCAGTTCCTGCTCATCCCAGGAGACCTCCTCCTGGCAGGGGCCCAGAGTCAATTTGCGCAACCAGGGCGTCGCTTCCCCGGCCCTGAGAATTTTCAGGGCGTCTATGCAGGCGAGCTTGCCGTCTACGGAAGGATCTTCACGCAGGTTTTCGACCAGTTTTGGAATAGATCCTTTCAGGGATAGGCGGGCAATAGCTTCCGCGACATCGATGCGCACATCCTCATCAATATCCCGAAGTGCTGAATTGAGGACGTCCGCCGACCCTTTGCCGCCGATACGTCCAAGCGCTTTTGCAGCCAGGCAGCGCTCCAGGTCATTACCCTCGGTAATGACCTGACCTAAGGCGCTGATGACGTCTTCTTCCTCGTGAACCTGCTTCTCTGGATGAGCCATCTAAGCAATATCACGGCGGGCAAATGACATGGATCTGAAATCGTTCTTGTACGGAGACACGCCGATTTTCTTCATCATTCCAATGCCCATTTTGTAGTTGTAATTGCCGCTGATCCAGTCGACAACGCGTCCCGCCAGCGCATTCGCCGGCTGCGACGTATGCAGGAAGTCCATATAGGCGACACTCTGTTTAACGGCCGGGGTGACAATGGCCACCGCCGTAATTGCCGCTTTGGTGAGGCGTATATGGCCTTTCTCCAGCAGGTTGGTGAACTGGAAATCACTGCCTTCCACGCCGACAATAGTTTCCACCTGCTCCGGAATACGATCCGAGAACACCATCACATAGTCGCCCGACTCGATACCACGGGCGGCCGCGTCTTCGGGATGGATTTCAACCCAGTTTTCCGGCCAGCGTTGGACGATATAGGGGCGGCGGCGATCGTCATATCCGGATTGCCATCGCTCGTTGATCCGTCCGGAGGTCACCCATAGTTCGCCTTCCCGGGGTTTCAGCCATTCCCAGTAATCCGAGAACAAATCCCATGGCGCTTTCTGGATATTGCATTTTCCGGTCTGGGATTTGAAGCGGGTGAGGTTCTTGCTGAAGACATTGGCACCCTGGGGTCCCTCTTCCGGCAGTGTCGCGGTCGTGTCATGGAGCCGCTTCCAGCCCATCAGCGACCCGTCGGCTTTCATGAACACGGGTCCCTGGATACCATCGGTACCGAACTCCGCGAATTTCTGGTGGAGGGTTTTTCCTTCCCGCTGCGCCGCCACTTTGACCATAAAGAAATCTTTGCGACTGCCGCGTGAGTACCGGGCTGCCTCTTCCAGCACATCGTTGGAATTTTTCCAGTCGAAACCGTCAAAGCCCATACGCTTGCCGAGCTCGGCCATAATCCACCAGTCCGGCTTGGCT
>JANQOC010000003.1 GCA_028279265.1 Hyphomicrobiales bacterium | reverse complement strand
ATGGATATGCGCGAAGCGCAACGAAGTTACCAGGCAAATTTGAACGTCATTTCATCGACGCGACGCATGCTCGCCAGGACGCTGGATATTCTGCGGGCTTAATTCGGGAATCCTTAAGGGAGAACGAACACATGAATTCAATTCAGGCAGCCAAGGCTTATGCCAATGTCGCCGGCATCGGTAATCCCACCCAGAACATTGGCAGTGCCGAGAAAACAGAAAACGCGGAAGGGGCTTTCTCCGAAGCGTTGAACCAGGCGATCGAAAATGTCTCCGACGTTGGTGCGAAAACCGAAGCAAAGGCGCTGGAACTCGCTACCGGCCAGACAGATATCGTTGATCTGGTGACGGCTGTTGCCGAAACCGAGGTCGCTGTGCAGACCATGGTGACTGTCAGGGACCGGGTAATCACAGCCTATCAGGACATTCTGAACATGCCGATCTAGGCGAAAGAGATAAAAATTATCCAAAATCAATAAAGAGGGAACTCATGACAGGGGCAGAATTACTCGACATTGCGCGAGACGGGATTTGGACACTCATCAAGGTGGCCGGTCCGCCGATGATTGTCGGACTGTTTGTCGGCGTGGCCATCGCACTTTTTCAAGCTCTTACCCAGATTCAGGAAATGACCCTGGTGTTCGTGCCTAAGATCCTGGCGATCTTTGTTTCGCTGGGGCTCGCCTTTCCGTTTATGGGCCAGGCCCTGGCCGGTTATATGTCGCGTCTGGCGGTACACATCGCCGCCGGCGGGTGACTGTTCCGATCCGAGGGACGTAGTTCCCGGAAACTCTGATTCCAGAAACGAGGTGTGGCGTTGACCCTGACCCTTGATTTTCTGCCGCAATCCGCATTTGCCATACTGTTGATCTTCGCCCGTATCGGCACACTGGCGATGGCGCTTCCCGGTATCGGTGACCGAACGGTGCCGTCGCGAATCCGGCTGGTCTTTGCCCTGGCAACGTCTCTGGTCCTTTTTCCCCTCGTGCGGGAAACGGCCCCGGAACTGCCGACAGGCCTCGTCGAGATGCTGACGGCCCTTATGCGGGAAGTGATTCTCGGGGGCGTGCTCGGAATATCGGTGCGCCTCATCATTAGTGGCATTCAGGTCGCCGGGGCTGTCATTGCCCTGCAGACGGGTCTGGGATTTGCCCAGAGCGTTGATCCGGCGCAGGGTATTCAAACGTCCCTGTTTGCATCATTCCTCTCGGTGCTCTCCGTGGCGGTTATCTTTGCCACCGATCTTCACCACTTGCTGCTTATCGCCATGCACGACAGCTATCAGCTTTTCCCGCTGGGCTATGTGGTTTCCCTCGGTGATTTCTCCAACCTGGCCCTGGATACCTTGTCGGCGGCATTTCGCATTGCCCTGCAGCTTTCGGCGCCATTTCTTGTATTCGGCCTGATATTTTACCTTGGGATCGGCATTCTTTCCCGGCTCATTCCCCAGGTGCAGATATTTTTCGTCGCCATGCCCGCTAACATATTGCTCGGTTTCATCATCCTGATGCTGCTCATGAGCACGCTGATGCTGTGGTATCTCGATTATTTTGCAACAGCCATGCAACCCTTCCAGGTCTAAGGATTTAAGGATCGTCAATGGCAGAGAATACTGAAGAATACGAAAAAACCGAGGAACCGACCCAGAAGAAGCTACAGGATGCCCGCGACAAGGGGGATGTGGTCAAGTCCCAGGAAGTGAACTCCTGGTTCATCATGCTTGCCGGTACGCTGTTCATCATTATTTTTGCCAAGGACGCAGCCATAGCGCTCGCTGGTTACTTAAAGGCCTTTCTCTCCCATGGTCATCAGATCCCCACGGATTCCCTGGCGCTTCGGGAAAGTTTCTTTGAGATCAGCGGGACGATACTGATTATCTTCGCCATTCCGATGATCCTGCTGATTATTGCCGGTCTCGCCGGCAATCTTGTGCAGACCGGTTTTGTGTTTTCCCTGGAGCCGGTTAAACCGAAGCTCTCCAAGGTTTCGCCACTCTCCGGATTCAAGCGCTTGTTCTCGTCCACGAGCCTGATGAACTTTCTAAAGGGTATCCTGAAGCTGCTGATTGTCTCGACGATTATCGGCGTCATTGTCTGGCCCAATCGGGACAAACTCGATGTCATTGTATCCATGGATCCCGCGGCGCTGCTGCTCCTTACCCAGGAGATGGCCATCAAGGTTTTAATCGGTGTGCTCATGGTTCTGACCCTGGTTGCCGGTATAGATTTCGCCTTTCAGCGGCACACCTGGTGGAAAAAACAGCGCATGTCCATGAAAGAAATTCGCGACGAATACAAGCAGCTGGAAGGCGATCCCTTGGTCCGCGCCAAACTCAGGCAAATCCGCATTGAGCGTGGTCGCAAACGCATGATGGCGCAGGTTCCGGAAGCCACGGTAGTGATTACCAACCCGACGCACTTCTCGGTTGCCCTGAAGTTCGAAACCGGCATGGAAGCACCGGTCTGCGTGGCCAAGGGGCAGGACAATATTGCCTTGAAAATTCGTGAAATTGCCTCTGAAAACGATATTCCGCTGGTCGAGAATCCGCCTTTGGCGCGGGCGCTTTATGCCAGTGTGGACGTCGACGATGAGATCGATCCGGAGCATTATAAGGCGGTTGCTGAAATTAT
>JANQOC010000730.1 GCA_028279265.1 Hyphomicrobiales bacterium | reverse complement strand
TTGCTCTCCCAGGATGCCGGCCAAAAAATCTCCACTCTGTCCGGCGTTCTGTGCATTGGACATCGTTGGAACGAGTATAAACAAAGCAGAAACTAATATTAGGAACCTATTCATCACTGATTCTCCAGTACAGTTAGATATGCTGGTAACGCTATGTGATTCCTTCCAGTGGGCACAATGAGAGATGCAATTTCCACATTCTCTCCCTTGCCTTTGGACAATAATTTGGACAACAAATCCCAGATATTGGGTGAACTATTCACAACCAGTTGGTTGGACTAGGGCAAGTTCGAAACCTCAAATTAGCTTGAATTTCAAAGGGATAAGGCCATGTCTCAATCGGAAAAAAAATGAATTGATGCCCGGATACAACAAAGATTTATCGAAACAAGGTCGGATCTATGCAAGCGGTCGTTCCCTGGACAATTTCTGCAGGACTCTATGACACCCCGTCCCATTCCTGCAGGAATTCATCAACTCGGGCGTTGAATTCCTCCGCCTCGGATATGAAAAAGAAATGGCCGCCTTTTTCAAACAAACTCAATTGAGCGTTCGGGATCAGTTCCGCAAGCTGTTTTGAAAAATAAGGGGGAGTCACGACATCGTTCTTTGCACACAGAACAAGAACCGGCTGCCTGATTTGTGACAAACGCTGCCACAGATCATGAGCCACAATCGCATCGATTCTTTCCGCCAATATCTGGGCCGGTGCGGAATTTTGAATCGCAGTATTTTCCAGCGCTACAATCTGATCATGATTCAGCGTAAAATACTCAGGATCGTAGAGCATTGTTGAAGCCTGGCGCGCAGCGAATTCCGGCCCCAGATTCAGGATCACTTCTTTTCGCGATTCGAATTGACGTCGAAAAAAATGATCCGTCCTTGGCCAGGTGCAACTTAAGACCGCAGATTGCACACGTTCCGCATAGTCAAGGCAAAGGTTCTGAATAATTGCTCCCCCTGTTGACATGCCAACCATATGCGCTCTGGCGATACCCGCCGCATCCATAATCGCAATAACGTCCTTGGCCATGTTCGGAACACTGTAGACACCCGGCGGTTTGTCACTTTCGCCGGTTCCCCGGTGATCATGAAGGACAACAGGACGTTTGGTTTCAAAGAAACCGGCCTGTTTTGCGCAGCCTTGCCGTGTTCCCGCGAGCCCTGAAATAAAAAAGACGGGAACCTTTGAACTCTTGGCATTTCTGATTTCGTATGAGATCTTTACATCGCCTGAATTCGCAAATGGCATTTATGTCTCCCTGTCATTGAAGCAATTCAATCGCCGCACTAAACATGCGTTTATGATATGTCGGACATTTCAGTTTTGATAGAGTTCAGTTAGAAATTAATCAGACACAAGTAGAACTATACTTCCTATGACGGCCAGCAAAAAGTCAGAAGACAAACCGAACTCGAACAGTCAAACACCCTCAGCGCTTGCAGGATTACGCGTTATTGACATCTCGCGGCTCGTGGCCGGAAACATGCTTTCGCTGCAACTCGCGGACTTCGGTGCCGATGTGATCAAAGTGGAACCGCTACCCGCGGGAGATACTTTGCGTTCCTGGAAAGATGATGGACACGCGTTTTATTGGAAAGTCTACGGCCGAAACAAAAGAAGCCTGGCACTCAACTTTCGTCAATCCGGCTCAATTGAATTGCTGACCCGCCTGATTTCCAAAGCAGATATTCTGCTGGAAAGTTTCCGGCCGGGGACGCTGGAAAAGATGCAACTGGGACCGGAAACCCTGATTGAGAAATTTCCGCAACTCATTGTTGTCCGGATCTCGGGATACGGGCAGGCCGGGCCCTATTCTCACAGACCCGGTTTCGGAACACTCATGGAGGCCATGTCGGGATTTGCTTCACGGAACGGATTTGCGGATCGCGAACCTGTTCTTCCCCCCATGCCCCTGGCGGATATGATCTCCGGTTTATATGGAGCCTATGCGACAATGGTCGCGCTGAGGAATCGCGACCAGAGTGACGGGCGGGGACAAATCATCGATCTGTCCCTCATGCAATCCATGATGTCCGTCCTGAGTGCCGATGTTGCCATAAACCAGTCTACCGGAGAGATAAAACCGAGGCTTGGCAGCGGGTCCAATCAAGCGGGGCCCCGCGGTGTTTACCGGACCAAGGATGAAAAATGGGTGGCCATCTCGGCATCCACACAGAATTCCGCTATGCGATTTCTGGAGCTTATCGGTGGGGAGGAACTCACACGGGACCCACGATTTCTTGAAAATGCGGGTCGTGTGAAGAATCGAACCGAGCTGGACCAGCTAATTAACAACTGGATGGGAGAAAAAACCCGCGAAGAGGCACTGGAAATTGTTGACCAGGCCGGTGTCACCGCAGGTCCGGTTTACGACGCATCGGAAATTCTCGATGATCCCCATGTACAGGATACAAACGTCTTTTTCCCATCTCCGGATCCCGAGATTGGTACGCTTTATTCGCATTCTCCAACCCCAAAACTATCGCGGTCACCGGGAAAAGTTGAAATGTCGGCCCCATCACTCGGCCAGAATACCGAGGAAATTTTGAGGGAAGCCGGTTTTTCTGATACTGAGATCGGACATTTTATTCAATCAGGCCTCGTTGGAGTTTAGCTGTGCCGCCATCCGAACCTCCGGTGTGGAGATCCCTACTTTACGTTCCCGCAAACAATGAGAAATTCTGGTCGAAGGCGCATCTGCGGAATGCCGACGCCATCGTTCTGGACCTTGAAGACTCGGTACCGCTGAAGGAAAAGGATCAAGCTCGGCTCATCCTGAACAAGTCCATTCCCCATGTTTCTCAAAATGGCGCCGATGTCCTCATTCGAATTAACCGCCCCCTGCAGATGACTGTGGAAGATATTTCCGCCAGCGTCGCCGCGGGAGCAAATGGATTGATGATCGCGAAAACTCAGAGTGCAGATCATGTACGGCTCCTCTCCGAGTATGTGCGGGAATGTGAACTGCAGTCCAATCGGCCACCAAATTCGGTTCAGTTTTACCTGCAAATCGAGACCGCATCGGCCCTCATGGACGCCGATGATATCGCCAGGTCAGATCCACGGGTGGTGGGCTTGGCAATTGGATCCGAAGATCTGGCTATGGATGTGGAAGTTGTCCCCAGTGAAGAGTTTCTTCTCTATCCCAAATCCCATGCCATCCTCGCGGCAATCGCCGCCAATGTGACACCTTATGGTCTTGTGGGAACCGTGGCCGACTACAAGGACCTGGAACATGTTCGACAGCTTGCACAAAAATCTAAAAGTCTGGGGACGAAGGGAGCAACATGCATCCACCCCTCGGTCGTGCCAATACTGAACGACGTATTTACACCGTCCGCGGAAGAAATCAGTCATGCAGAAAGAATAATTTCGGCCAATGATGCGGCGGAAGCGAAAGGGCTTGGCGCCTTTGAATTGGATGGTAAAATGATCGATGTTCCGATTGTTGATCGTGCCCGGAAACTGTTATCCCTTGCCCATAAATTTGGGGTTGCGGGTAAAAACTGAAATCTAATTACCCAGAGTATTGAGCCCATGAACATTCAAGACAAAAAAATGATAAGTGCCGAGGAAATGAAAGTCCGACAAGATCTGGCAGCCGCTTATCGACTTGTCGATCTCTTTGGCTGGTCGGATCTCATCGGAACCCATTTATCCGCCCGAATACCGGGTACTGAAGATCATTTTCTGATCAATCCCTATGGCCTGCTGTTCGAGGAGATCACCGCCTCCTCACTCGTCAAAGTCGATATGTACGGTAATATAATTGGTGAAACAGAGCAGGAAATAAATCCTGCGGGATTCATAATTCACAGCGCCGTACATATGGCGCGGCCCGAGGTCGCCGGTGTGATGCACACCCACACGCCTGCCTGTGTCAGTATCGCGACGCAGAAAGCGGGCCTTCTCCCCCTGACCCAGCATGCGTTGGCCGTCTTAGACCATACCGCCTATCATGAGTACGAAGGCATATCGATGGATGAAGGGGAAAGAGAACGTATTGCAGAAGACTTCGGGGATAAGAATATTCTGTTTCTTCGCAATCATGGCGTACTGACGGCGGGCAGGACTGTCGCGGAAACATTTGTCTGGCTTTACCGTGCAGAGCGCGCCAGCCGTATGCAATTGGCTATACAGCAATCGGGTGCCGATTACATCGAAATACCCGAGTCAATTCAGCAGTCGACGATCGCGCAAAATCGTAAAAATAACTCTGATAGCGGTTACCGGCCGATCGGCCTCAAAGAATGGCCGGCGCTACTGCGGCGCCTCGACCGTATCGATCCGGGCTATAAAGACTAGAACGCCGAGGTCGCTCACCCACGCGGCCATCGTTCAAATGAAGGTCATCTGAAATACGACCTGTCGTAATGTTCCCCGGTTTTTGCTCAGGAGCTCGTGGCAGCTTCCGTTGTTGTCTCGCTTTTTTTACCGGACCGCAGAACCGAAATCGTTCGGAAGACGAGCACGCCGGCACCCAATAACAGAAACGCCAGCGACACGGGCTCCTTGACAAAGATAAGCAGTCCGTCATTGGACAATAACAGGGACTGTCGGAACGCCTCTTCCGCCCCTTCGATAAGCACAAATGCGATGACAAATGCGGCCGTTGAAAAATCAGTGCGTCGCATGATGTAGCCGATCACCCCAAAAATGAGAGCAATCAAAATGTCGAGAACACTAGCCCGGCTCGAATAAGAGGCGGCAATTGCTGTCAGGAAGATGAAAGGATAAATCAGTCGCGCCGGCATGTACGCAATAATGCGACCGATAGCGGGTCCGCCAAAATATCCGATAATTCCATAGGCGGCGATACCCAGGAGGCCACAGGCAAAGAGCGCAAAGATCAATTCGCGACTGTCGGGATTCGTAAAGAGCGTCGGTCCGACTTGGATGCCATGAATTAAGAATACGCCAATGAGAATGGCGGCCACGGTACTTCCGGGAACCCCAAGTGTCAGTAGCGGTATCATACTGGGTCCTGAAACCGCATTGTTGGCTGATTCCGGTGCCGCAATCCCTTCAACAATACCCGTTCCCCATTTGTCGGAAATTTTTGAACGACGTTTTTCCTCTCCATAAGCGACAAAACAAGCCACGCTGGACCCCAGTCCCGGCATCATGCCAATAAAAGAACCGACCAGGGACGATCTGAACATGAGGGGGACGCAACGTTTGAACTCATCCCAGGTCATTCGATTGTCATCGGGCTCATCGCTGCGATTTTTGTAGCTTTCTTCCAGCCCCTGTTTCGCTGCGCGTTCTGCCTGGACAATAATCTCGGAAACAACAAAGACGCCAATCAGCAACGGTACCAAGGCGAGCCCGTCTTCAAGTTCCGCAATTCCCATGGTCATTCTAGGCTCGGCTGTAATCGTATCCAGTCCGATCAAACCGACGATTGCGCCAAGAAGTGTCGAGAGAATTCCTTTCACAACGGACTTGCCAACCACCGAACCGATAACAACAAAGGCCATGAAATATATGGCAAAATACTCAGCAGGCCCGAAACGCGATGTATAAACCGCAATGGAGACCGCGCCGAAAATCAAAATGATCTCACCGATGTAGTCACCGACTATAGAGGCCAGTGTCGCAGTCTTCAGGGCTTTTCCGGCCTTGCCCTGCTGGGTCATGGGATAACCGTCCTGCATCGTTGCTGCTGACGCGGCTGTCCCCGGCGTATTGAACAGGATGGCGGCAATTGACCCGCCATAACGACCCGATTTACCGATCACATAGAGAAAGGCCAGAGCCGAAAGCGGCCCCAGATGAAAGGAAAGAGGCAGCAACATTGCAATGGCTGCCGATGCTGTCAGCCCTGGAAGCGCGCCAACAACAATACCAACAAATGCCGCGAGAAAAACGAAACCCAATGCGGAAGGGTTTGAGAATAGGGTTTCAAAACCGCCAATGATGTCAAGCATGATAACAATTCAGTTCAAAGTTAGTACGCTAGAAAGCCAGCAAATTTCTTATGAATTTTACTGGAATCATTTCAGCGTAAGGCTGCAAGTCGATCAGACTGCCCGCGGGATTGTGGAGATTCATCAACCCCATAAATACGTAATTATAAACAAGCGCTCCCACGATGGATAAGACAGCTATGACCTTCAGGCTCCGGTTACCGAAAATCAGGAGCATGAGGACAAGCGAAATAAGGGTCGCAATCAGATAACCAAAAGCCTCAAACAGTCCCAGAAAGACAATTCCCATTATGACGATGCCAGCCACTCTCACAATATCCGAATCTCGAAACCCGAAGGCTTCATCAGGTTCATCGGCATGCAGGGCATCGGTTCCCAACTCGGAACTCTTGATCGAATTGAAATAAAGAGCGGAAATGCCGACAATGGCCCCGAGTATCATCATCATGATCGCAATGAAATTAGGGACAAGTCGGGGACCGACGACATCGTTTTCGATCGATTCCGTCAGCATTGATTGGTAAAGGAAAAATGCGCCCACGGCGACGGTTACGACAGCCACACCAAGATCGATCTTGGTTCGGTATCTCAGGGTATTTCCGGCCATAATTTTCTCTGAATAAAAAAACAGGTTCTGCCTTGACCAAATTAATGGTCAAGGCAGTTAACTTAAGTGTTCAGAAGAGTTTCGCTCAGATTATTTTTTCGCGAACACTTCTTCAACAACCGGTCTCAGCTCAGTATAGAGTTTCTTGGTTGCAGCCGTGCCTTCTTCGGCAGATCTGTGGATCGCCAGCAGGCCCTGTTTTTTCATCAGTCTGGCATAGCCCTTCAGTCCGGCAACATGCTTGATCGCGGCACCCAATTTTGTGACGGCTTCGGCGGGCAGGTCTTTTGAGCCCCAGAGACACATAGGTCCAACAATTCCCAGATTGGGCATTTTTGCTTCACCCAAAGTCGGGACGTCAGGATGAACCTTGTCGCGTTCGGAACTGGTTACACCAAGAACACGAATTTTGGATTCGAATCCGGCTGCCATGTGGATACCGTTAAATGCGAAATCGACTTTTTCCGCAGCCAGTGCGTTTCTCGCACCGGAACCACCTTTGAACGGAATGTCCTGTGATTGTATTCCCATTCGCTTGAGGAACAACATACCAGCCAGCGTGTGCATACTTCCGCGACCGGAATTTCCCCACTTGATTTTGCCATTGTTATCTTTAGCCCATTTAGCAAAGTCATCGGCGGATTTAATCGGACTTGAAATCGGAACCTGAAGCGCTGTTACAAGTTGACTCATGCAGCCGATGATTTGGAAGTCTTCCAATGGTTTAACCGGCGCTTTTCCGAACGATTTCATATCGGTGATCGAAAAAGTTCCGGAATTGATCATGTAAAGCGTGTAACCGTCAGGTCGTGATTCTTTTACAATCTTGGCAGCGATCATGCCTGTGCCACCAGGTTTGTTGACGACAACCGCAGGCATTCCATTCATTCCCTCGGATTCATGCAGGAAGCTTGCAAATGCACGAGCTGTCGTGTCGGTACCACCACCGGCGGAAAAACCAACGTAAATTTTGATGGGTTTTTCGGGATAATCCGCTTGCGCGGCAAAACTCCCTAGAGCCGTCGTCAGTGCCAAAGCACCAATGGCAGTCAGTGTCTTATGAAATTTCATCCAAATTCCTCCCTTAGGATTTCAGGCTTAAGCCCAGTTTTTCATTCAATCCTATATTGCATAGTTTTCGATATGCGAAAAGTGATATTAGCAATAGCCTTTAATTGCGATCAATTAAATTCTCGGAGTTAGTTCCTGAAGTTTTTCGACTTTAGTCGGATAGTTAACGTAAGACCCCGCGGATGCCGTGAGCTCGGGGGATCAGATGTAATTAGGCCTTTCCCTGTCCGTTTAATCTCTATACAGAAAACCGGACTTACGGTTCATGTTTACACCCGAGATCTTGAGAATTGCATAGTCCCCTACCCCTCGCTCCATTACTTAAAACCCTTGTACTGGGAACGATCGGAGCCGTGATTGCTCATTTTATGAGCCTGCCGGCAGCGATACTTGCGGGCGCCCTGGGCGGGGTCGCCCTCGCGGCAATTTCCGGAGTACAGGTCTCAATCGACAATCGCGTTCGGCAAATGGCTCTGATCGCAGTTGCCATACTGATAGGCTCTTCCGTATCGCCCCGCACTCTGGAAACACTGTTTATATGGCCGATTTCTGCCGGAATTATGCTGATCAGCGTCGCCTGCATGATGGTCATTGTTCCCGCCTATCTCGTTCGCCGTCATAAACTGGATAAGCTGACGGCGCGGCTCGCGACCGTGCCCGGTGCCCTGACATTTGTTCTTGCTATCTCGGAAGAGACGAATGCAGACAAAAGCCGAGTTGCGATTCTGCAGACCATGCGCCTTGCGGCGCTGATGATCCTCTTTCCCGTGGTTGTCGGTCTCACTTTGGAATCGACGGAAATTAACCGCACCGCCGACGGCTCTCTTTCCTGGCCAGTATTTCTGGCCCTGTTTGCCGGTGGGGTGCTCCTGACCTGGCTGACGCGGAAAGCCAACTGGCCCGCGGCTGCATTCATGCTGGTGATGTTTGTGAGCAGCGCTCTTTACGGAACCAATGTCATATCCGGTGGTGTACCAGATTCCATCGTATGGCCGGCGCTCATAATTACCGGGTCCGCTATCGGCGCCCGCTTTTCGGGCGTTGATCGGCAATATCTGCTTCAAAGCGTTAGCATGGGTTTCTCGGCACTCGCTATTGCAATCGTCATATCCCTGGTGTTTGCATTTCCCATTTCCTACTATTTCGGCCTTCCACTGGCGCAGGTCTGGCTCGCTTTTGCTCCCGGTGGTATTGATACGATGACGGTCCTGGCCTTCGCCTTAGGGGTCGATCCGGCCTTCGTTGCCGGCCACCAGTTGATTAGACTGCTTTGTTTGAACTTGTGTGTCCCCTTCTTGTTTCGCAGGAACGCAAGCATCGAGCACGAGAAACACGAGAAACTGTCCGATGAATAAAGACCTGATAAGAAACCAATTCGGTACTCATGCTGAAAAATACGTAACCAGTGTCGTCCACGCGAAAGGCAAAAGTCTTCAGCGACTGGTAGCCCTGGCTAATCCGGAAAAACATTGGCAGGCGCTGGATATTGCCACCGCAACGGGTCATACAGCTTTCACGCTTGCTCCGCATGTGGGCACCGTCATAGCCAGTGACCTCGTGCCTGAAATGCTTGAAGTCGCGCAAGCCGAAGCCCGGAAAAAGAACATCACCAATGTTCGCTTCGAGCAGGCTGATGCTGAAAACCTGCCATTTGAGGCGGAATCATTTGACCTCGTTACTTGTCGAATAGCCGCCCATCACTTCCCTAACGTGAACAAATTTCTGGAAGAAGTTTCGAGAGTTCTCAAACCGGGCGGGAAATTCATACTCGTGGACAATGTCGGTATTGATGCCCTTCTGTTTCCGGACGAGAAATCTTCATCGGAAAAGGAATTTGAAGAAGCTTCGAAGGCCTACAACCAATTTGAAGCCATCCGTGATCCCAGTCACAATCGCGCCCTGACCATTGGAGAATGGTCAACTGAGATCCGGCAGACAGGTTTTGAAATCACCGCCGTTGAGGTCCTCGACAAGGACATGGAGTTTGACTCATGGGTGCAGAGGCTGAACACTCCCGAAGACGGTATTAGAAAATTGCGCTCGATTCTCGATGGCGATATCCCGCTATTACGAAGATATTTGCAGTCACGAGAACTTGACGGCAAAATCTGGTTTACAATTAAAGAAGCAACCATTGCTGCCGAGAAATCTGTCTGACGCCTTACTTTTACATCCCACTGGATGATGACGGGACAGGACGCCCGTTTAAAAACTGGTCGGCCAACTCGAGAGTTTGTGTGCGCCAATGCCGCGATCCGGTGATTGGCACAGGACCTTCAGGGTGTCGCTTATGAAACTGCGCGTATCCAGCGGATTGAGAACGACCTGAGATTCATACAAAGCGGCCAGCGACCACGCCGATGAGTCCTGGCTGATTTCCCTGACTTTCCTGGCGTATTCCTCCGGATTGTCATCTTCCCGGATCCGGTAGAGAACATTGACGCCGATTTTTGGATCCATAAACCCATAGTCCGCCGTGGGCCAGCTTGCCTGAACATCCGAGTTTCGCCCGCCTCCCATATTCAAATAGGCCTGCCCATAGTTTTTCCTGAGTGTAATCGAAATTTTGGGCACGGAAACGAGAGAGATCGCGTTCATCCAGTTCATGATCCTGCCGGGTGCCGCCTGGCGCTCGCCGTCGATACCAATCAGGAAACCCGGCTGGTCAACCAGAAAGACAAGAGGAATGTTGAATGAATCACAGAGAACAAGAAAGGATGTTGCCTTACGCATAGCATCGACGTCTATGGCTCCGCCCTTGAATTGCGGATTGTTGGCAATAACGCCGACGGATCGGCCTTCCAGGCGTACCAGTGCCGTCACAAGGGACTTTCCAAATCTCGGTTTCAATTCGAAAACGCTGCCGCTATCGACAATGGCTTTGATGATTTTTCGAACATCATAAACTTCGTTCCTGCTTTCCGGCAGAAGTTGCAAGTGTTCGTCCTCGCTGATTTCCGGTGATCTGTCCATGGGACCGGCTGGTGGCAGTTCGCCATTGTGACTTGGCAGGTATGACAGGAACTTCTTGATTTCTTCCAAAGCCGTCTCATCACTATCGGTCGCAATATCGACCAGACCGGTGGTCCCGGTGTGCAGACGCCATCCTCCTAATTCTTCCGGATCAACCTCCTGCTTAATGGCCAGGGAAGTCACGCGACTGCTCGCCACAGCCATGGTCGCTCCCTTGCGCATAACCGCAAAATCGGACAGGCAGGTGTACCAGGTGGAGGAGCCATAACAATCGCCCAGAAGGGCGGATACCCAGGGGGTTTTCCGGTCCCTGAGATATTCCTGCGGGTCCTGTCCCAAAATCGCCCGGCCCGGCGCGCCCATACGGTCCGGCATCCGTGAACCCGATGACTCACCAAGGAAAATAAGCGGAAATCCGTGTTTCCAGGCTATCTCCTTAATATGTTTCATTTTTTTACCGTTAATCAGGCTGCTTGAAGCACCTTTCACGGTAAAATCGTTGGAAATCACGCCGACCTGCCTGCCGTTTATGGTTCCAAAACCAGCGATCTTGCCATCGGCGGGTGTTTTCTCGGCATCTTCTTTTCGATGAGATGTGGCGAACAATCCAAATTCGTTGAAACTGCCCGCATCCAGCAGACAGTCCAGCCGTTCGCGCGCGTTCAGATTGCCGCTGGCCCGTCGCTGCTCCAGCTTCTGCGCGCCGCCCATACCGAGTGCTTTTTTCTTTTTCGTTTCATATTCCGCCAGCTGATCTTCGTTGCCGGACTTGTTTGAACCGGAGGATTCTGTCATTCGGATTTCTCGCGTCGCGTTATTCTGAATTTCCTGATGAACCTGGAGCCACGTCGAACCTTGTCCGACTTGTTGTATCCGTTTTGTATCCGTTAAACGGATGGCCAGCCGGGATTTGACCGCACTTCGGTAAAGACTATAATTCATACCTGAACTACACCCTGTAGTGTACCCAAATGAATTGGCAAAGTTAAACAGAGATTCGACGAATGCCGTCTATCCTCGAAACACCTCTTACCGGATCCATGGCGTGGCGATCAGAAACGCTTTTATCTAATGATGGAAAAGTCATACTGGATGCC
>JANQOC010000712.1 GCA_028279265.1 Hyphomicrobiales bacterium | reverse complement strand
AGGCTCCGCATATACAAGGATATGCATCATGAGGAACCGCATACGACTTGGGGAGTCACCCCTTCAGGATAAGTAGCCGCAAGAAACTCTTCGGATACCCAGTAAGTGTAGGCTCGCAGGAAATAACTGGTCAAGGCACCCATCTCCGAATTTACACGATTGCATTGGTATTCGACGCACGCGGCGGCACACAAAAGCTGGATCTACCGGCGTTCATATTGGCGATCGCCAAAATAGTTTTTCAGAGTTTCAGCATCGGGCTTCTTCGGCGTACCCAGGAGCTGGGTCCCGCGCTGGACCGCCGGACGCGACCCGATTTCACCCAGCCATCGCAGAACATTGTCGTTGCCGGAAATATCAAGTCCCCGTCTTTCGTAGGAATAGGTCCAGGCATAGGTCGCCATGTCCGCGATAGTATAATCATCACCCGCCAGATAGGGGCTCTCCCCCAGGCGGCGGTCCATGACCCCATAGAGGCGCAGACATTCCTTGGTGTACCTCTCCACCGAATAGGTGATCTTTTCAGGGGCATAGGTTGTGAAATGGCTGTACTGGCCGAACATGGGCCCGATGCCTCCCATTTGAAACATAAGCCACTGGACCACGCGATAACGCTCCGCCATTTCCCGGGGCATGAATTTTCCGGTCTTTTCGGCGAGATACATCATCATCGCACCGGATTCGAAAACCACATAGTCGCCGCCGCCCGGCCCCTCGGTATCGACCAGAACCGGGATCTTATTGTTCGGACTTATTTTCAAAAAGTCGGGTTCGAACTGCTCGCCCCGGGTAATGTCGACGCGATGCAATTCGTAAGGAATGGCAAGCTCTTCCAGGAGGATGTGGAGTTTTTCACCGTTTGGTGTCGCCCAGGAGTAGAGATGAATCATGGTCGTATTCCCCTAAGTTGGCATTTCATCGAAATTCTTGGTTTCTTCCGCGATATGGGAGAAAGGGAGGGCGCGCTTGCAATAGAGGTTGGCCGTGGGTTTGACAAAGCTCGCATCATCGATGCTGCCCACTTTGATGCTTTTTAATGGCCGGCCAATTGTTGAAGAAAAGAGTTGCGACCCGCATGTGGGGCAAAACTCCTTGATTTTGCGGTTGCCGGCGTCGGATGTGTGCTCGAATGACCGGGTTTCGCCGGCTGTCACCTTTACGTCTTTCTCGTCGAAGAACAGGTTCGTGGCGAATGCCGCACCGGTGTTCTTGCGACAGTCATCACAATGGCAATTGACCATCCTGACGATCTCACCGGATACCGCATATCGGATCGCACCGCACATGCATCCGCCGCTGAACTGAACCATTGAAACCTCCTCGTGCAAAAATTGAACCGGACCTGGCATTGCCATGGAACCGATGAAGACCTATCTTGTTCCAGACAGTACAAGAACAAATTTTGTACTAACCGTTACAAAGAGAGTCAACCTGTTCGGATCGCTTATGACCGGGAAAAAACAATTCGATGAAACCGAGGTGCTTGCTCAGATTTCAGACCATTTCTGGGAGCACGGCTATGGGGCTACCAGGGTGGATCAGCTTTCAGCCCTTACCGGTCTAACCAAAACGAGCCTGTACAACGCTTTTGGAAACAAGGAATCCCTGTTTTTGAAATCACTCGATTTTTATGTCGAGCAGGGCCTGAATTTGAGAATGCGGCAGATTGATCCGAGCCGCCCCCTATCGGAAAATCTGCAATTAATTCTGGAATCGGCGTTCCTGAGAAAGAACAACGAGAAATTGTCCTACGGTTGTTTGCTTACAAACAGTATTCTCGAGCTTGCGGGCAGTGAGCCGCGGCTGCAAGAGGAAGCAAGCAAGCGTTATGACCAGAGCTGCGTTGCGATCCGGCAGCTGTTTGCGCTTTATGTCGATACAAAAAGGCTGGCTCCGGGTATCGGGGTCGATGACCTGACCGACATGTTCATGACCTTTAAGCAGGGACTAAGGGTGCAATCGAGAAACAGGCACCCGGACGAGGTGATCCAGCGGTCGATAAGGACATATATCAACCTGATGCGCTCTATTGAACTTGAGGAAACGAGTTGAAGCATCCGTCTGCGCTGCCGGCGCACTCTGTTTGGCGGGTGAAAAGACGTTGAGGTGGAATCAAAAAGTGTTGCACCTTGTTTCTGCCAATCATCGAAAATCAGATTTCAGATTCGTTTTTCCGAGAATCCCCTGACGTTTTTTCAGAGGCCATTCTGATCCATCAGGTCCGGCACGGTAACTTTATCTGTGACAAATACTCGACATCGATAAAAATTCTATATTACCCTCTTGATTAATAATTAAAGAGGTTTAGATACCCGTTGATTTCACAGTTTGTCGCAACCGTTCTTTGGAGGAAAAGAAATGGGGACTGACGAAAATACGGAACACCCCTTACAGGGCCCGCACCCCACAGATTAAAGCGAAGAACATTGAACCCCCGGGTCGACCAAAGGCAACGGGGGTTTTTCATTTTGAGACTGGTATTCGCCTCCGGACATTTGATAGTGAGCTTCCTGCACCTTTGGCTGACTGATCGCTAATGCCAAACCGCGGCCATAAACCATAAAGCTGAGTTGCTATCAGGGACTGAGACGGGAGAGTTGACTACTCCCGGCTGCCGGTAGTTTGCGGAGCCTCAATCCGAAAAGCGGACGCAGCAATGAAATCCGCCGTATGGCTTCATAGAGTAGCAGGCAGAGTCCGATTTCCAGGACAACCATCAGCACAAAAAGCCCGGCTTTTGACGGCCAGAGGTCGCCGATCAAAATGGCGACAGCGTTCTGCACCGGATAGTGCAGGATATAGACCGGGAATATTGCCGCCGTTCCATAGGCGAGCCATTTGCCCGGCCGCCGGACAAAACGCCCCATGAAACCCAGAGCCGCGAAAATCCACGCGCAGGTCTCCACCGGAGTCATGATAAGATAGAGCCCCCGGGGATAGAGGTCGAAACCGCGCTCGAAGCGGAACACTTCATAGGCCCAGCGCGGCACGAAGAGAACAAGCGCCAGGATTAGAAACAGCCAGGCTTTTTTTCCGTTCCAGTCCCGAAAGGCCGTTCCACGCTTGGCTATGAAATAACCGGTTATGAAACAGAGGAAGCCAAAGACCAGGGTGTGGGGCGAGCGTACCCAGGCCGCGTAATTTAACGGTCGGGCGATAACCACCGTGAGAATGAGGCCAAGCATGAGAAAGAGGACCAGGCGCCAGGGAGACCGATCCTGGGACCGGTCCCCGGGAGCGGATTTGGGGAATTTTTCCCGGAACCAGAGCCCCAAAGCGAGCAGTACCGCGTAGGCGAGGATTGGTACCAGAAACCAGAGATGGCCGGGATGAAGATAATAGGCCGGCGGTTTGCCTTCATGCTGTAGAAACAACCAGGCGGCCAGGGGAAATACGGTCAGGCTGCCGAAGACCAGCGGAATACCGATACGGCTGAAGCGTTCCCGCACAAATTCCCGCAGTGTGCGGTTTTCCAGGGAAAACGCCGCTGCCATACCGGCGATCAGAAACAGGATCGGAATGCGCCAGACATTGAGGGCAATGGCGAGACTGCCGGTGATACCGTCGAAGAATTTCGCGGGGCCTTGTGTGTACGGCCGGACCATAGCCACTTCAGTGGCAAAGGGCGTGAAACTCGCATAGGCATGGTAGAGAATGAGCAGGAACAGAGCCCACAGGCGTACCGCATCAATGTCATAGCGACGGCCGTCGGGGGCGCGGTGCGAAGTCTCGTCGGGCAGCGATGGGGTCATGGTGGCGGACCTTGATTTTCACACGGCTCGATCTGTTATACGCGGGAGAACACCAAATCCGTCTAAGTGGAATTAAACACCAAGCCGGTTATTGGTGATACCCGGGTGTCATCTTAAGGGGGAGATGGGATTAGATTACGGCGGGGATCTTTTAAGGGAGGAATAAGCTTCGCAGTTCTACCGATAGCCACGATTGCCCGGACCCGATTTGGGAACCCATCGTCAATTGGAGCGGCCGTTTCAGCAACCGTTGATAACCCACCCTCTCTTCTCAACCGTTTTCTTAAAAAATCGTGACGCTGAGTCCGAGAATAACGAGAGCAATGAGGGAAATGTTGCGGAACATCTCGTCCCTGAGCACCGAAAACATCCAGACCCCAAGCATGGCCCCCAGCCACTGCGCGGGCGCCGATGCGAGCCCCCGAAATACGGTTTCGAGAGACAGGCCGCCGCCGATGAACAGGGAACCGAGGACAAGTACGGACACCCAGGTGTTGATGATCACCAGGTTTGCACGCTGCTGGATTGCCGAAGCGGCTGTGGACAACATGTAAATGACGAGAGCCGGACCGCCAAGACCGACGGAACCGTTGAGAAATCCGGAAACAGTACCGGTGAGGGCTCCGACCCAGATGCCAGGCCTTTCCGGAAAGCGCCAGCCCCGGAGAATCACGAGAGCGGCGGCAATAATGACCACGCCGATAGCACGGCGGAGCAACTCAGGGTCAATGTAAAACAGCACTATGCTGCCCAGCGGAATGAAGACCGCCTGCCCGACGAGAAGCAGGGATATCGCCCGCCACTCCGCCTTGCGCGCCGCATCGGGGGCTATATGCACAATCACCAGGAGAGCGCCAATGATAAAAATAGCCAGTGCTTCCACAGGCCCAAACAGCAACGTGAGGAGAGGCATAGCCACCAGACCCGCACCCCAGCCGGTGTAACCGAACATCACCCCGGCGAGAAATGCAATTCCAACCACATATAACAGGGTGAGATCAAAGACAGATGTGAAGATGTCGAGCATGAAGACCTTTTATCGGGAACGGAAGCAAACGTATAGTCGGATTGAATTCTTCGGTCGTTCGGGTTTTGCCTCCCGCCGCTGCAACCCGTCACGTCCCCGACAGACTTTGATCTAAGACAAAGACGCAAGATCAAATTTCTGCAAGACTTCAATGGGGGAGAATAGAAAGGTGAGAAGCCAGAAGGCTGGCCTGGAAGCTTTGACGCCGGGTCCTGACCGACACAATCGGCGCGGATGTTTTCGATCGAAGATCCAAGCATTGGTTGTTCCGATGCTGTCCGGCATAGCTTCCAGATAGGCGATCCTGCTGTCGACAGGACTTGCCGATGCCAGGAACTTCCGCCGCCGCGAACTCCAGTAGAGGGATTGATTGCAGGTTCAGCGCCCGGACGGCTGGGCGCGGAAACAAGCCTGGCCTTTTACATTTTTCAGGAGGATTTATGATGTCCACCGAAAGCGAATCCGCAAAAATCGTGGCTCAAGCCCTGATGGCAACGATGGAAATCGAGAACAATCTCAGAGAGCTCGCATCTGAAAGAAATCATCTGCGTTTCGTACTTGAGGAGATCCTGGAGGTCTGTGAACGATTCGGATCCGACGACGAAGATTATGAGTTCGGCACCGCTTCAGACGTGATCAGCAAAATTAGGGAACTCTCATTTGACGGGCTCATGAAAAGTTTCAAAGAAAAATGACCGGGCCGATCATAGCTGTGTCTTTAATTTATTGACTGCACTCTCGGGACTCGTCAAAACCGGCACATCCGTTCTTTTTACCATCGCCGGCTTGGCCTGGGCGGTGGAGAAATGCGCCAGCATAACCGTATCGCAGTCATCAAGTTCTGTAACGGCTGTGGCGACCAACTCATTATGTCTTTCGGCATCTCCGGCCAGAAGGGCCGCCATGGCGCCTTCGACCCAAATCGAGTGGATTTCCGCCGGCTGCCCCCGGCTTTCGGCCATCTCCCGAAACTCGGCCTCCATGGAGGCAATGCTCGGTTTGAATGTCGCCAGCATGGCAATACGGTCACCATGGGACAAGGCTTCTTCGAACATGGCCTCATTGGGTTTCAGCACCGGTTTGGGATGTTCTGTTGCCTTGACGCGATCTATGGCTTCGCCAAAAGCGGAACATGTAAACAGCAGTGCATCGGCACCGGTGGAAAAAACATAGCGGCCAAGTTCCTCAAACCGGGTGATCATTGCTCCCGTAAGGGTGCCATCACGCTCGAAATCCGGTGACAGTGAATCCTCCAGCAAATTGGTGACCGTCGCTTCAGGCCAGTGATCTGTAAAGGCCTGGCGTACCGGCGGCATAGCTACAGGTGTCGCATGTATGAGGGATATCCGCGGCATGATCCTCCTGAAAGGCCGGTCGAAATCTTATGCCGTTCTTGGCACGGCGTACTTTATCTATAAGCCCCTTGAAGCTGATAATCCACCGCCGATTGAGCCAAGCAAACAGCCTTCGAACGGAAAGCACAGCCCCCGTGGTTAAAGGCCCCGCGGTTAAAGGCCCCATGGTCAAAGACCCCGAAGCCATGGGGGCTGCGGGGTCTTCAAATTCAAGGGAAAAAATATGAATGAATAAATATTAGTAACTAAATAGATACTAATTGTCCACCCTTTAATTTGCTTGCCCCAAGCCAACAGCCGCGGAATTTTGCGACAGATCTTCCTGAATTCAACAAAACTGAATGCCAGAGATAGGCAGGGGTTAGAGAATACCTCTGTCCGCGTCTTTCAATGACTGCATCAGCGAAGAATCCCCATAGCGGTCGAGGGAAAGGGCATGGGCGTAGGATGGCAGTTCGGCGCCTATGATCCATTTGGCACAGAGTTCGCCTGCCGCGCATGCGGCCATGGTGCCGAAACCTGACATAGCGCCGACGACGAAGAGGCCGGGTATCGTCGTGGGGCCCACGAGCGGCCAATTTTCCTCGGTCATGGAATAGTAGCCGCCATAGTGTGTCATGGCCCGGGGCAGTTGCCCGTAATATGCCTTGAGCGAGGGATTGAGACGGGCCGCGGCCCGCAGGACAATCTCGGGGAACTGGTCATCCAGTTCCGGTTCCCAGGCGGGCTCCGTAGTCTGGCGGTTAAAGGCCCATCCGAGGCGAATCCAGGTGCCGTGAGGTCCGCCGTCGGGGCGGCAATGGATGCCGCCCGCCATCTCTTCCGTGAGCCAACGGAATTCCTCCGACTCGCCAAGTGCCGCACGCTCATCGTCGTTCCAGTCCAGCACCTGGGCATCGAGATCGATGGCAAAGGGCATGGAGCGCGGAATGGCAGCTCGAACATCTTCGAAAGCGATCTTCTGTTGTAAGACATTTCGGATGGGCAGGCTTTCGCCCGCAAGTCCGGCGATGTGCGGCGCGAACGGGCCGGCGGCATTGACAATTACTGGCGAGACAATTGTTAGCTTGCCCTCTGCGGTCTGCACATCTGTGCGAAAATTCCCAACAGGATCGATAGCGCGAACATGCCCTTGCAGCCGATTGCCCCCGAGTTCCCGAAACTCGGACAGCATATGTTGGCCGAGCTGCTGACTGGAAATGTCACCGCACCGGCGCAAGTGGATGACGGTTTTCACTTCATCGGAAAAAGACGGAAAGGCCGCGCGGATGAGATCGTCGTTCTGAAGAATATCGACACCGTCAGGCGCGGTGCGCCAATCCCCGTTCGGATGCCGTTGGTAAGCAGGCGAATGGGGGGCGTCATGGAGACGGATATAGTCCGCGGGCTTGCTTTCATAACCGGCCTGAAGTTGCGCCTGCAAGGCTTCGATATCCCGGCTTCTTGTTGCCAGGGCATAGCCGTTGCGGGTCATGTGCAGGACATTGTCATGGTCGCGGGCGACCTGCTCCATGATTTCGGTACTACGCTCGGTGAACGCCACCATGGCCGGATGCGGCCACCAGTTGCGGTAATTTTCACCGGAATGGGCGGATGTAAAACTCAGCGGCGCCCGGGTATCGACCAAAATGACATCGGTGACGCCCTGTTCCCGGGCCAGGGACCAGGCGGTGGCAATGCCTGAAATTCCGGCACCAATGATCAGAATTTCCGATTGCAGTTCATCCATCACCCTGTCCCTGTGTGCGCAATCCATCTTGGTAGTTCGGCGGCGACAAGTCCAGGGAAAGACATGATCCAGATTCTGCCAACAATGACTGGAGGGAAAAGAACAACAACTGATTGAAAAACATAGTTCAATTGGCTGGGGTGGGAGGATTCGAACCTCCGAATGCCGATACCAAAAACCGGTGCCTTAGACCACTTGGCTACACCCCAAAATCGGTATGGTGGCATAACAGGAATTTCGAGGGGTTTCAAGGCGCAGTTTCAGGGGATCGTGGGGAGCACACGGCATGAACCCGGTATATCTGCGATCAAGTTGCGACCAAGTCATCTTTGGTCGCTAAGCCCCGAGTTATCGACCAAGTCCATGAAGGCTGATCATTCGCTATCCGAAATTACCAAGCATCCAGGTATTGCAAAGGGTACAATTCATAAATGTTTGGCAGACTGATTATAATTCTGACTGCTCGCTCGTGTAAGCAAAAATGACAGCTTCTCCGGTCTCCGCAATTATAGATAATCCGGTGAAGCACTTTTGCTTACACAAAAACCTAGGAAGGTCTTGATGATCAGTTGTTTTTACCGACTTTAGCGCCAGAGAATATCCGGCGATTTCCGGTCGAAGCATCGACGGCTATGACCACGTTGGTTTTAAAATCCGAGACTACAAGTGTTTTGTCATCCAGTATGTCCATACTAAAAATATTTCCGAAATTGGGACCCGTGCCAACACCGGGACCTGATATGACAGTGCGATCACCGGTGGTTTGATTAATTTCCAGAAGTGCGCGGGTTTTCCCTCCAGAATCTACGGCGATCACGCGACCATCGAGAATGGTTATACCAAATGCGTTCTCAATACCGGGGCCTTTACCTCTATTCTGACCTGAAACCAACGTCCGATTCCCGGTTGCAGGATCAACCTTGAAAATCGAGTCGTTGCCGAGATCCGAAACCCAGATCGTACCGTCCTTTGCTATATCAATGCCCAACGGATTTGAGAGCGCCGGTCCGTCACCACGTGTGCCGGCCTTGGAGACGATAGTTCTCTCACCGGTCTTGCGATTCACGGCCATGACAGCGTCTCGACTGAAACTGGTGGCATAGATGATATTGCTATCTGTTGGATGAAGAGCAATACCGCGCGCCGATACAGTTGGACCGGAGCCAACTCCATCGCCAGTGATTGCTTTGCGATTGCCGGTTTTTCGATCAACCGCGAAAATTGCAAACTGATTGAATTCCGCGACGGCAATCGTGTCCGCATCGAGTTCAATTACCGATACAGGCCCGTTGAAGCCTGTGCCGGCACCTCGACTGGGACCCGACAGCAGAGTACGGTCGCCATTTCTGTTAACGGCGATAAGTCGTTCAGTAGAAAAATCTGCGACAGCTACAGTGCCATCTGAGAGCACGGCAAGATCCCTTGGTCCTCCAAAGCCTGCGAAATCGGAGGACGTTAGCACTGTTCGGTCTCCATTCCCATCGACCCGCACGAGTCCGGGCAGACCAAAGTCTGCGACAACAATGTTGGTTTCTGACGCCACTTCAATTCCAATGGGATTGACAAAATCCAGGCCCTTTCCGACCATTTCTCCGAATGTTTTGGTGACTATTGTGCGATTGCCATTGCTCGTATCGACCTTGACAACCGCTTCTTTGGCCAGGTCGGCAGTAAAGAGATATTTGCCGTCTCTGGTGATTCCCAAATCTAGAATATCGCCAAATGGTTCACCTTCTCCGACTCCGGCTTTTTTGGTTTTAGGATTCGGATTCAGCGAAACGATTTTGCGTTTTCCGCTGCTTGGGTCTGTATGGATAATTGTCCCGTCACCGAGATTGCCCACGTATATGTTGCTGCCATTGACCGCTATTGCACGTGGATCGTTGAAATTGACGGTTTCGTCGGCAGCACGCGGGATTTGCGTTACTTTGCCGTTGTCCGGGTCCACAATCACCGGCCCGATGACGTTTTCCTTATCGTCCGAACCAGTTTCCGTGACAACGAGCATTTCCTTACCACCATTCACTGGACCGGAAGCAATTCCGAAAGGTGTCTTAAAGGCACCTGCTTCAGTTATGACGGTTCTTTTACCGTTGTCTCGATTAACTTCAACAACCGCCCTTAAGTTGAGGTCGGACACAAAGATACGTTTGTCGCTGAGAACCACTATTCCTGCTGGAGCGGAGAGTGCTGGTCCCAAATCTGCCTTGCTGCTATCAGAGATCAGGGTTCGTGCGCCTGTTTTCCCGTCCACGCGAATTATGTTTCCGCTAGCAAAGTCTGCGAAAATTAGGTCGGTCTCACCATCTAAGGCCGTGCCGCGAGGGTTGTTAAATTCGGGGCCCGTCCCCACACCGGCAAATGTTATCTCCGACTCAGAATACAATCCAAACACAAAGAACGCGGTTAACAAAAGAAATGATTTGAAAATAAATTTAATACTGCGGCCCATCACTTTCCTCCTATCAGCAGACTTTTGTGCGCTAATTAGAAGAGATAAAAGAAGTGTGACAAATTATTTATCTTGATGACGAATATTAGCCGATCTAATGCTTCTGGGAGTAATGTACTTATTCGACCTAAACCACCTGTAGAAAAAGTAGGCGACTTGCGACGTGAGACATATCGAACAACGCCACGCTATGGGATCAATGCAGTTCTTTCCAGGGCGTCTAGGCTTCCTTATCTGTAATTGCTGAGCAATTGGGTGATTCAAAGAGTACAGTCCATAAGTGTCTGGGAAATCAAGAAACCAACCGAATCGAAATGCCTCCATCGGCTATGAGCGCGCTTCCGGTTATAAACGAAGAATGATCTGACATAAGGAATAATGCTACTTTTGCTATTTCATCCGGGGAGGCCATCCGTTTGAGCGAATGAAGCTGTGCGATGTATTCATGCGCCTCTGGATCGTCCCCTGCCATTGCGGTTTTTGTTCCGCCGGGCAGCAAAGTGTTCACACGAATTCCATTAGCGCCATGCTCACCAGCAAGCGACTGTGTCAGCCCAACTAATCCGGCTTTTGAGGCAGCATATGCCCCCATGCCAGATAGCCCACCATTGGTATGACCAACAAATGAGGACGTAAATAATATCGAGCCGGCACCTCGTTCAATCATGGGTAGCACTTGATATTTTGCAGCAAAATACGCACTTGTCGAATTTGTAGCTATGACATCCTGCCAGTTCTCGGTTTTCATTTCGGAAATAGAACTCAGTTCACCCACAGTTCCTGTATTGTTGAATGCAGCGTCAAGACCACCAAAATTGGACAATGCCAATTGTACCAACGCGGAAGAATACTCTTCGTCTTTTACATCTCCAGAGAGTGATACTGCTTTTCCTTTACTCTTACTAATATTGTTCACCAGTTGATCGAGAAGCGATTTTCGCCTTGCTCCGAGAACAACATTCGCCCCGGCCGCCGCGAAAATCCTGGCTGCTGCTGCACCAATACCACTACTGGCACCAATTATGATGATGGTCTTTTTGTCGAGTAGCATTTGTTTCTCCAACGAATGACTTTTCGATCATTGGTAAATGCGCATCGTTTCACAAACCACCCGATTCTTGTGCTGCGGAATCAATTTGGACTCACTAAGGGAAGGCCGCTGCTATCCTTACTGGGAAATAGGTCTGCCCTGTCTTGCCGCCAACTAGCGTTACCTCAAATAGACAACGCCTACAAAAGCTCCAATAAATTCACCAACCGCCAGTTTCCAACCAATGTTCTATCATCGGAATTCGATCCCAACCCCAAAACGGCTCTCCTTCGACTAGAAAGAAGGGTGTATTCGGATCACCCTTCTTTCTAG
>JANQOC010000353.1 GCA_028279265.1 Hyphomicrobiales bacterium | reverse complement strand
TCAGCGCGGCAATCGGGCTTATCGAAAGAAAGCTCCTGAACTGGCGCGTTTAACAGGACAATGGAGTTCTGATCCGTCAGTAGCGAAGCGATCGAGCGCAATTCCTGGGTCGGTCCTGCAATTTCTGCGGGGCTATTGACTTCCAGCGATTCGAAGTCTGATCAGATCTTAAGGGATCCGGCTTCAAGAATTCCGCCGGAATCCCGAGTTGCTCTTGAGTGACACGACAGGTCTTAAGAATTGTTTTTCGCGTCGTGGTCCTCGATTATTTTCAGGGCATCTTCCGAGTATTCCGCCATCGGATTCTGACCCCCGATGACAAACAGCATCACGGCTTCGGTTTCACCTTCGGGAGCTTCGAGGCACGAAAAACGCCGCATGACGCCCGGAGGAAAGGAAACCACATCGCAGGGACCCGCATCGACATACTCGTAGTCGTCACCTTCGTTCCAGTGACACCGCCATTTTCCGCTTATGGGCATAAAAGTTTCATTGGTATCGTGATTGTGCATGAGCGGTCCCCTGCCGGGCTTGCATTTCACAAATCCCATATTGAAACCTTCATAGATATTGATTGCGGCGGCGGTCGAAGATTCTGAACCGACGGGCGAAAACGCCGTTTCATCATCGGGAGGCTGGAAGCCAATCACATTTATAAGCTCTTTTTCGCACTGGGGAAGGTGGCTGTCGGCGAGTCCTTCTTTGGATCCTGATAGATCCTTGAAGAAAGCAACGCGTTCTAACATTTCTTCGCGGGTCCAGACCCTGATCGGTGGCATCATGGCGTATTCCTTCCATTTTTTACTTCAATTGCATTACGCTTGTGATCGATGATAAAACACTCATCCAACCCATGCCAATAGCCGACTTTTTCAAAAAATCAGACCGGTCTTTCCATATCGTTGCGGACGTGTTCAAACCGCGCAAAAACTATCAATTTCATAGGCTCCTTCATGGTCCTCGTCCTCACCGTTACAATTCCGATTTTTATTGTCATCCTGGCCGGCTATCTCTCTGCAAAGAAGGGGATGATGGGACCGGAAAGCATCAAAGCTTTCACGAATTTCGTGTTCTATTTCTGTGTGCCGCTACTCCTGTTTCAGAACCTGGCTAATGCCAGGGTTGCCGAACAAATTCGCGGCGAGTTTATAATTGCCTACATTCTCGCGGGTGTTACTTCATTTGTGGTTGGACTGGCAATCGCCCGGACAGTTTTTCGTTGCGATAACGGCGAACAAGCGATCCATGGCCTGGCTTTCTCGTTCGGACATACGGTGTTCATGACAATTCCGATCGGCCAGGCCCTCTACGGAGATAAGTCCGTTCTCCCTATTGCCCTACTTATTGCGATCGAAATGGGCGTGGTGTTGCCCCTTTCCATAATCCTTCTGGAAATTCGAAAAGGCAACCAGAGAGACTTTCTGTCTCTTATCAAGACGGTTTTCAGGGTCGTCATACTGAATCCCATCGTGCCTTCAATACTCCTGGGTGTAACGGCCTCGGTGTTGAATTTTGAACTGCCCGTGATCCTTGATGGTCTTGTCAATCTGATCAAGGGAGCCACCATTCCGTGTGCTCTCTATGCGATAGGAGCCTCTCTGGCGGGGCTGGCTTTCAGTGAACGCCTTCAGGAGACAGGTTCAATGGTTTTTGGCAAGCTCTTGATTTATCCGACCCTCGTGCTGGTCTTTATGTCGCTATTCCCGAATATCCCTGTTGAATGGCGCAATATCGCGATTATCGCAGCCGCCACGCCCCTTGGTGCGAGCGTGTATATCGTCGCTTCAACTTACAATACCTATGTGAACCGGTCTTCGGCAGCCACCCTGGTATCGACACTACTGGCCGTTGTGACCTTGTCGATACTTGTGTTTTTGTTTGATCCCGGCGCCTAGTTGACGGTTGGAATGGAGATCCGGCCGGTGATCTGCAGAGGCCCGGGAAGCTGACTTTCGGGAACGTTGGCCGTTCGGTGCGCCTTTTCACGAATCGACGTATGCAAGAACAATTCGCTTTTTCATACTGTTCAGATTGACCCCGTTTCGCCATTGCTCTGAATAGGGTGTTCTCGGAAGAAAATCAGGGACGGAAAGCCACAAACGCCACAATGTTCTTCGGCGCTCCGGTTCGGGCCAATCTTCAAAACCGGTCCGGGTATGCAGCACCGTGTAGTTATTGGCAAATTGAACATCGCCGCGCTCAAGTTGCATTTCTCCGTGCAATTCCTCAGCGATGTCGCTCATGACATCAATGGCTTCCTGTTGTTGACTTGTTATGTCCGGTGCTTCCGGCAGAGCATGTCCCTTTTCCATATGCTTTGGGCCAAACGATGTGGAGAGGATATCGTCTTTAAAATTAAATACCGGACTATCGTAATAGCTTTTTTCCGTGTCGTCTTTTTCCGAGTGCTTCGTCCAGCAAAATGGGCGGCTTAGTACATCGACTAAATCCGGCCGACGGTCCAGCAATTCTCTGTAGACCGCACGGGAGCTTGCCAATTTGGACAGTCCCCCCGACTTTGCCGTATTGATGCACAACAAGGTCACGACATCTGACTGATCACAATGATAGTCCATCGTGACGTTGGTTTGATATCCGCGATGTTTGGGATCGTTGTAATCTTTACCGGCATCGACAACATGACCGATCATGTCGCCTTCCGGATTGTTGGACATGGGTTGTCCAACGGCCAGACCCATAGCCCAGTAGATGATTGCCGTTTCGTGAAGCGTCAAATCATCGATCGGCAGTCCCCGGTAAAGTGCGATGCCATACCCGTCCCGAACTTCTTCCATAATGGATCGCAGACGGTCGCCCCATGGACCCAGGTCAAAATCGGAGGATTTTAGCTTGAGGATGTCGTTTGGATCATCACCCAGTGTTTGTCGCACTGACCGCGCCATGTCCACAAGGTGGCTGGATTCATCAGACGTTGCCGGGAATAACCAATCTGAACGGTTTTCAAGGTCGGAGCCGGTCCACAATTTCGTTTCCTTGCCGTGCTTAATTTGCGCTTGTTTTGTATCCATGATCGCTCATTCGAGACTAGAAGCTGTAATGGCCAATCGTTATCGTAAGGGGTTGGAGGAGCGGTTTCAAATAATTTTGCGACTTGGGGCGGAGTCATAGAGGCAAGTGAAGTCAGAAAATTTAGGCTCCCAGTTTTGTCCAAGTCCTGCATTAAAGACTGTTGAGAAATGTTGGCTATTCATTCAACATTCTTTCATTCACGTCTGCACGGTTAGATTATCGATCTCGTAACCCGGAGAGTGTGCCCATTGATTAAAACGCCTATTCTAATTGTCGGAGCCGGTCCGACCGGGCTAATGCTTTCGGCACAACTTCACCGTTATAATGCACCCCATGTCATTGTTGATCAGAAGGACGGAATAACCGATCTGAGTAAAGCCCTGGCCGTTCAAGCGCGAACGCTGGAAGAATACCGGCAACTGGGTATTGCCGAC
>JANQOC010000668.1 GCA_028279265.1 Hyphomicrobiales bacterium | reverse complement strand
GACCACTGGATGATGTCAATTTTCTCGCCCTGCAACTCATTGACAACGGCCTGGACCCTGGCACCCCTCATGCCGACGCAGGCACCAACGGGATCAATTGACGAATCGCTGGACAAAACAGCGATTTTCGCGCGGCTTCCGGGGTCACGGGCAACCGACATGATTTCAACGATACCATCATAGATTTCCGGAACTTCCTGACCGAACAGCTTGGCCATGAATTCCGGTCGCGTGCGGGAGAGGAAAATCTGCGGTCCGCGCTGTTCCCGACGCACATCGTAAATGTAGGCGCGGGCCCGGTCGCCGTAACGGAAATTCTCCCGCGGCAGTCCTTCATCCCGCCGGACAATCCCTTCCGCCCGCCCGAGATCAACGATGACATTGCCGTATTCCACGCGTTTCACGATACCGTTGATAACCTCGCCAATACGATCTTTATATTCTTCAAACTGCCGTTCGCGTTCCGCTTCCCGAACTTTTTGCACGATGACCTGCTTGGCGTTTTGAGCGGCAACGCGCCCGAAATCGAGAGGCGGCAGCGGCTCGGCAATAAAGTCACCGAGTTGCGCGTCGGGATTTCTCTTCTGGGCATCTTTCAATGAAAGCTGCGTCGCCTCGGACACCACGTCCTCGACAACTTCCATTAGCCGCGCCAGTCCGATCTCTCCGGTTTTCGGATCGATTTCGGCCTTGATTTCATTCTCACTGCCGTACCGGGACTTGGCTGCCTTTTGGATCGCATCTTCCATGGCCTGGATGACGACTTCCTTCTCGATGGATTTTTCCCGTGCTACAGCATCAGCAATCTGCAACAGCTCCAACCTATTTGCACTAACTCCAGCTTGAGCCATTTAAATTCTCCGGTTCTCCAATTAACTACCTTTTTGAGCAGCCAGTGCCGCCCTGACTAATTCATCCGTCATCACGAGTTTTGCTCGCCTGATCATCGAAACATGAAGACCGATTGTCTGAGCTTCCTCGAATTCATCCAGTTTGACCTGCAATCTCGCCTCTTGCTCCCCGGCTCCTTCAATCATGCCCCGGAAACGCTTGCGGCCATCGATCATGTCTTTCAGTTCGACCTTCGCCTCGTAACCCTGCCAGTCTTCGAAATCCTTCAGGCAGACCAGGGGCCGGTCAATGCCGGGTGAAGACACCTCAAGATTGTAGGATCCATCCACGAAATCTTCCGCATCGAGGATGGGAGACAATTCCCGCGAGACAACTGCACAGTCATCGACCGTCATCGTTCCGTCCTGCCGCTCCGCCATGATCTGCAGTGTCGTGCCGTCACGACCCGAGACATGAATGCGGATTAACCGAAAGCCAAGCTCGTTGATGACGGGTTCAACCCGTTTCGCAATCTCCAGTTCGATACCGGTTTCGTCGGCAAATCGTATGTTCTCGGTCATTTCCTGTACAAACCGCGGCCTGATCGGTCCCGATCAAATCCAAGTTCATGTTTCCTAAACAAAAAGAGCGGGCCCGGGGGACCCACTCACCAAATGCGTCTAAATATGAGTGAAACCCCAATTTAGGGTTCTTTGTAAAAAGTTGCAAGTGCCCTTAAGCAGATATTGAACCGAGCCTGGCACACAGTCGATTGCTAAATCCGATTATCTCTTTAGAAATCGCAGGTAGACCGGTTTCCGATCCGCGCGCAGGGCTTTTTGCTCATAACGCGTCGGAGGCCAGTCCGGCGTGCGGATATTCCAGCTGTGCGGGCCGTCATCAACCCAGGCGAAGGCCTTATGGTCGGTAAATGTCAATAATGTCGACCGCACATAGGCCCCGATGTCGCTGGCAATTCGAAGTTCGCTGCCGTCTTTCATGATATTGGCGAGATGATCGGCATTTTCCCGGGATACAAATCGCCTTTTCGCATGTCTTTTTTTCGGCCACGGATCCGGAAACAGCAGGAAAACCCGGTCCACGCTTTTTGGACTTAGCCGGCTAATCACGTGAACGGCATCGTCATCATAAATGCGGATATTGCCGATATTGCCTTCTTCGATAGAGGACAGCACCTTGACGATGCCGTTGATATAGGGCTCACAGCCGATAAAACCGATTTCCGGGTGGGCCTTGGCCTGACTTACAAG
>JANQOC010000667.1 GCA_028279265.1 Hyphomicrobiales bacterium | reverse complement strand
ATCGGCCCAAGTGCCTGATTATGGCTTGATTATCATTTCGTTAACCATAAATCCGGGGTTCGGACAAATGCTTCGGCAAACTCTTGACAACCCGTTAATAAATAACTACTTCATCGCCTGTTAGCACTCGCTCTAACAGAGTGCTAACATCTCGTTGAAACCCGCAAATCTACATAACCGGCCAAAATCGGCCGTTGATGTTTGGGAGAAAGAAATGAAATTTCGTCCACTTCATGACCGAGTCGTCGTACGTCGACTGGAAGAAGATACTAAAACCGCCGGCGGCATTATCATTCCAGATACAGCCACAGAGAAACCTCAGCACGGTGAAATCTTGGCTGTTGGCGATGGCGCTCGCAGTGAAAACGGCACAATTACCCCTCCAGATGTCAAAGCAGGCGACAAGGTCCTGTTTGGCAAATGGTCCGGAACGGAAGTCAAGATCGATGGCGAAGAGCTGCTGATCATGAAAGAGTCCGACATTATGGGAGTCCTGCACGCTTAATTCTGCAGACACACGAGCTGACCTCACGGGTCGGCTTTTTTGTTTACCCCTCGAAATAAAATTCAAGAGTATAAATTAGGAGGCCTAAATGGCTAAAGAAGTACGCTTTTCCTCTGACGCCCGTGAGCGCATGCTCCGTGGTGTCGATGTACTGGCAAACGCTGTGTCCGTCACCCTTGGACCCAAGGGACGGAACGTGGTCCTTGACAAATCTTTTGGTGCTCCGCGCACGACAAAAGACGGTGTCACTGTCGCAAAAGAAATCGAACTTGAAGATAAGTTCGAAAACATGGGCGCACAGATGGTCCGCGAAGTCGCATCCAAGACCAATGACGTTGCCGGTGACGGAACGACAACCGCCACGGTTCTCGCCCATTCAATCATTCGCGAAGGCATGAAAGCCGTTGCAGCCGGCATGAACCCGATGGATCTCAGACGCGGCATCGACAAGGCTGTCATTGATGTCGTCGCCGATATCGAAAAGAAATCCAAAAAAGTAAAATCAACCGAGGAAATCGAGCAGGTCGGCACAATTTCCGCCAACGGTGAAAAAGAAATCGGTACGATGATTTCAGAAGCCATGCAGCGCGTGGGCAATGAAGGCGTCATTACCGTTGAAGAGAACAAGTCACTGCAAAGCGAGCTGGATGTTGTTGAGGGCATGCAGTTTGATCGTGGTTATCTCTCTCCCTATTTCATCACACACGCCGACAAAATGATCGCCGAACTGGAAGATCCTTATGTTCTCATCCACGAGAAAAAACTGACCAACCTGCAACCCATGCTTCCCATTCTCGAAGCTGTGGTTCAGTCAGGCCGGCCGCTGCTGATCATCGCTGAAGATATCGAAGGCGAAGCCCTGGCAACACTGGTGGTCAACAAACTGCGTGGTGGCCTGAAAATTGCCGCTGTCAAAGCCCCAGGTTTCGGTGATCGCCGTAAAGCCATGCTGGAAGACATTGCGGTTCTGACCAGCGGACAGGTAATTTCCGAAGATATCGGCATCAAGCTCGAAAACGTGACTGTCGATATGCTTGGAACCTGCAAACGCGTATCCATCACCAAAGATGACACAACCGTTGTCGACGGCGCTGGAAAACGCAAAGACATCGATGCACGCGTAGGTCAGATCAAAGCGCAAATCGAAGAAACCACATCCGACTACGATCGCGAGAAACTGCAGGAGCGTCTTGCGAAACTGGCCGGTGGTGTTGCTGTGATCCGCGTTGGCGGTGCAACCGAGGTTGAAGTGAAAGAGCGTAAAGATCGTGTTGACGATGCGCTGAATGCGACACGTGCTGCGGTTGAAGAAGGTATTGTTGCAGGCGGTGGCTGTGCCCTACTGAGAGCGACAAAAGCCATCTCTGCCAAAGGCGATAACGAAGACCAGGAAGCTGGAATCAATATCGTACGCAAGGCACTGCAAGCGCCTATTCGCCAGATTTCCGAAAATGCCGGCGTTGAAGGCTCCATTGTTGTCGGTCGCATCAACGATGCTGACCGCGTCGCCTTCGGATACGATGCTCAAACAGACACATATGGTGACATGTTTGAAAAAGGCATTATCGATCCGGCTAAGGTTGTGCGTACAGCACTGCAGGACGCAGCTTCAGTCGCCAGCATCCTGATTACCACGGAAGCCGGTGTCGCCGATGCACCGAAGAAAGACGATGCCCCAGCCGCACCTGGAATGGGTGACATGGGCGGAATGGGAGGCATGGGCGGCATGATGTAAGCCCCCATTACTTCATATTCTCTTTCGATGCCGCTGCATTTCAGATGCAGCGGCATTTTTTTTGTCTCATTTCTGAAATGAAAGTCGAGAATTCCCGCAATCGGGCCGAACGCTATTCCCTAATCCGGATTCTGAGCGAACCGCTCCAGGACCTGATCTCGTCCGCCGGTGGCCCGGTCTGTCCAGTCAGCCATATTCGATACGAACAGATTCGCCTGGCTTTTGAGAATGACCCCGTCATCAAGAATTTTCAGATGATTAGCTCTTAAAGTCTGGCCGGTGGACGTGATATCAACAATTATCTCAGCTGTTCCCGCCGAGGGTGTACCCTCGGTCGCTCCCAGACTTTCGACAATCCTGTAGCTGGAGATTCCACGGTCAGAGAAAAACTGCCGGGTGAGGCTCATATATTTAGTGGCGACCCGCAATCGACGGTCATGGACATGGTGAAACGTCACGGCGACGTCCTCTATGTCATTCATGGTCGTCACATCAATCCAGGAACCGGGAACGGCAACGACGACATCTGCGTTGCCAAAATCCAAAGGTTGGGATCTTGATATAATGCGATCAAAGTCCCGAATGTGTTCGCGCATCAAATCCTCACCGGTCACGCCCATATGAATACGTCCGGTCTTCAGGTAGTGAGAAATCTCCGAAGCTGAAAGATAAGTAAGCTCGACATCATCAAGACCATCGATGGTCCCGCGATAGCCTCGCTCATTGCCAGTTTTCTTAAAAACGAGTCCCTTGGCGGCAAATACATCCCGGGTCTGATCCATCAATCGTCCCTTGGACGGAACACCCAGAATCAATGGAGATTCATCACTCATGACTCACTCCTCTGGCCAACAATATCGAGCAGTCGTTCCGTATGGATTGCCGAACCGATGGCCGGCACCGCGCGCGGCGCTCCGATATCCGTCAACAGACCGTCATAACGACCACCACCTGCGATCTGTCCCGCCACACCCAGTTCGGTTAATTCGAGCTGAAATACAAAACCTGTGTAATATTCAAGATTGCGCCCATATTCCGCCGAGAAATGCGCTTCCGACAAATTGATCCCGGCTTTGGTCAGAGCCTCATTGCGTTTTTTAAAAGTATCCAGGGCAGCGCTGAGATCAAGATTATTGGCATTGGCAAGGTCGGCTATGCGTGCGGCGGCCGCTTTGGGAGGCCCCGAAATGGCGAGATAGTTGGCAATCAAATCCGTTGTCTCCTTCGGCACCGGATAAGCCTTCAAATCCTGGGATTTTTCAAGAAGGCGCGCCGTAATCTCATCGATACTCCGCTCTCCGATATGGGGAATATCGTTGCTATCCAAAAACTCTGTGACGGCTTCCCTGGCTGCCACCGGTTCATCAATTGACAATCTGGATATCAGATCTCCCGCCATTCCCTGGTCGACATATTTTGCGGGATCCTGCAGTTGCAGCATGAGACCCTGAAAAGTCTCAGGCCGCCAGTAGTGGTGCTTCAAACGGTTTTTCCAGCGCTCAGGGATCTCGAGCGCATCAAGCAGGGCATAGAAAAGTCCGAGATCACCGATTTTGAGATGCAGGTTTTCGATTCCGGAATTTTCCAGCGCTCCGGCGACAAGGCTGAGAATTTCTGCATCGGACTTGCACGGATCCCCGGCCCCGAAATTTTCAATGCCCGCCTGGCGAAATTCCCGCGGCTGATCGTCATCGCCGGTGTGGGCCTGAAAACGAAATGCCGGACCGTTGTAGCAATATTTAGCCTTGGTACGGCCTTCCGGGTGGCGCTCGAGGTAGAGACGAGATGAAGGTATCGTCAGATCCGGTCGCAGACAGAGTTCTTCCCCATCGGGATCCGTGAACACATAAGTCCGGTTTCTCAGGGCCTCACCAATACGATCGAGAAAGATGCTCGCGGGCTGAATGATTGACGGGGCCACGGGTTCGTAACCGGCCTTGACAAAGTATTCGAGTAAGGCACTGGCCTGAGCTTCTAAAGCTTCAAATTTCTGGGCGGATTCTGCCGACATAGTCTGCTCTGCTTATTGCACTTTACTCTTGAGGGACATCCGCATGATTCAGGTATTCGAATTTTCGAGAACGCGCTCAACAGCTTCAATCAGCTCATTCTCGGAAACGGAAAACTGTGCCGGCCGCCCTTCCCGCCAGGTCACATTGTCCTCGATAACCTCTGATAATCGCGCACCTTCAACCAGGTCTTTGATCGTCACTTCATTTTTTTGTCGTTCATCTTCACCCTGGATAACGACGCATGGGGCATTGCGCTTATCCGCATATTTCATCTGCGCCCGCATCCCCGAAGTCCCGAGATACATTTCCGTGGCGATCCCCGCCTGCCGCAAGCGCCGGGTCAGGCGCTGATAATCCGGCAGGTACTCCTGATCCATAACCAGAACGATGACCGGCCCGACGGACAACGATCCCCGTTCGTCCAATTGTGAAACCGCAGCCAGCAGCCGGGAAACTCCGAAAGAGAAGCCGGTTGCCGGAACTTCCACACCTTTGAAACGGGCAACCAGACCATCATAACGGCCACCGCCGCCAACGGAACCGAAGGAAACAGGCTGGCCCTTTTCATTCTTTGTCTGCATGGAGAGCTCGGCTTCAAACACCGGTCCCGTGTAGTAGTCGAGACCGCGTACGACCGAAGGGTCGATGGCTATCTGATTGTCCGCAAATCCGGCCGACCTCACAAGGGTTTCGATCTGCTCGAGCTCACGAACACCCTGTTCACCGATTTCGCTGTCTTTAACCAGGTTGGCGAGGGCCGAGAGCAGATTTTGATCTGACCTGGCCGAGGTGACGTAGGCCATGACGGCATCGATATGTTTGGGCTCCAGTCCGGCTCCCTTTGTATAATCGCCGGACTCGTCCTTGCGTCCCTCGCCGAGAAGATGCCTGACCCCTTCTTCTCCAAGGCGATCCAGTTTATCGATGGCCCGCAAAATGGTCAGCCTCTGATTGTCGTAGGCGTCATTGCCTGCAACAATCCCTATTGTCTCAAGAATTCCATCAAGCAGTTTTCGATTGTTCACTCTAATCGTATAAGAGCCTACAGCAATGCCGCACCTTTCCAGGCTTTCGGCAGCGAGCATGCAAAGCTCGGCATCCGCTGCCAAGCTCACTGTCCCGACCGTATCCGCGTCAAACTGCATGAACTGGCGGTAACGACCGGGTCCCGGTTTTTCATTTCGCCAGACATTGCCGGATTGAAACCGCCGAAAAGGCTTCGGCAGTCGGTCATAGTTCTGAGCGACGAAACGGGCAAGCGGGGCCGTCAGATCATAGCGCAGCGATACCCACTGATCATCTTCGTCCTCGAACGAAAAGACACCGGCATTGGGGCGCTCCTGATCCGGCAGAAATTTACCAAGAACGTCGGAATATTCGAAGGCCGGTGTGTCCAGAGGTTCGAACCCGTACAGGGCGTAGGTTTCGCCAATGTCCGCCAGCAGATTGTTAAGCGCCCTGATTTCATCGGCCTCTACATCTCGCAGGCCTTTCGGCAGTCTCGCCTTGGGTCGCAAGGGTTTGTTCTTTTTTGCCATCTTACTGTTGCTGACTTAGGTGATTGCGAGACTAACGATTACAATAATCCTGTCGGAAAGTGAATTATGAATTCCACCGGCGATTTCCCGCTCTCAGAACGGTTCCGAGGGTCCGCTTCTAACCGATTGCTTGAATTTCGGCAAGTCGCCACCGGCGCAATCCGCAAACAATTGTCCCGAAAAACCTGAACCCTTCACTGCAAATTGCCCACTCGGCATGCAGGAAGGCCCGGATTAATCAAATAAGGCGTCAATATCCGACTGGTCCGCAATATCACTATCGGTGTCCAGGGCGGGACCGTTCAGGAGATTGCTCTCATGATCTTCCGGTTCCGGCAGATTGATATTGTCAAAACTGGATATACCGCCCCAGATTTCCATCATATGGACAACCCGGTTTTCGACAAAGGAGAACGTCTTGATGACCTTGGATATCCTCTGTCCTGTCAGGTCCTGAAAGTTACAGGCTTCGAATATCTTCATGACCTGATCCTGAATGTCGCTGGCCATGTTGTTCTCGGATTCCTGAGTTAACAGGGCGGCGAGATTGCGCGCATTCTGATCGATAATCTCTGTCGCATCGAGAATGGCCTCGGTCGCGTCTTCCGTTCCCAAAACGATCGCCGACAGCTCGTCCGAGGCGCGTGAAATTTTTTCCCCATCGGTGCCCTTATTGTGCAGCAGGAGGATTTCTTTTTTTGTATCTTCGATGGCCTCGTGAATCTCATTCAGTTCCGATCTGAGTTCCTGAATTTCCTTGAGCTGGGAAATAACCTCCAGGGCATTCTTGATTTCTTCCGCATCTGTTGCCGGGATCGCCGCCGGTTCCACGGGTCTTTCAACATTGTTGCCCAACATCGTTTTGATATCGTTGAGCATCGCCATGATTTCGCGGTGTTTCGCATCAAGTTTTAAGGGATTTAGTTCGGTCTCACCATTCAGGTGATCCATCATTTTTTCGATTCTAAAAACCTGCGACTGCATTATTCCCCCCGCGAATCACATAGCTATCCTGGAAGAGAATACATAGGTCTATATTTGCTAATTTTCGGTTATGCTCGTTGAGATTTGCGAATCTGCAAATTAACGTTTTCAATTCTAATGGAGAAACGCGGAATTATTATTCCGTTTGATCCTTCTCCAACTCCTGCTCTTTGTAGAGAGAGCGGACATTCTTCGAGTTCTTGGCCATGCTTTCCAGACCTTTGGGAATGGGCCCTCCGAGGGCCCAGTCGAGCAGCTCGACCGTATGAACAATCGGGATTTTTGTACCTGTCGCGATTTGAGTGATGCATCCGATGTTACCGGTTGCAATGATATCCGGTTTGATCGATTCAATATTCTGCACCTTTCGATCCCGCAACTGCGAAGCGATTTCAGGCTGCAGGATGTTGTAAACGCCTGCGGACCCGCAGCAGATATGTCCCTCGGGTATATCCATCACGGTAAACCCGGCCTTTCTCAGCAAGGCCTTCGGTTCTTCAGTGACCCGCTGACCGTGTTGCATGGAACAGGCGGAGTGGTAGGCGACTTTAATAGAAGACCAGTTTTGGGGGGCATCCTGCTCATAGTCAAAAAGGAACTCGGTTACATCTTTTGTTATGGCCGAAATTTCTTCCGCCCGGCGAGAATATTGAGGATCGTCCGATAGCATATGGCCGTAGTCTTTTACCGTCGTCCCGCAGCCTGACGCATTGATGATGATCGCATCCAGGGGTTCCTCGCGCATCAACTCGTACCAGGCATCAATGTTCTTTTTGACGGCCAGTTCCGTTTCTTCCTTTCGTCCCATGTGATGGGTCAGAGCACCACAACAACCGGATTCCCGCGAAACGATCACCTCAATTCCCTGCCGTGCGAACAGGCGCACTGTGGCGTCATTGATCTGGGGGCGCAGCACTTGTTGGGCACACCCCGGCAGCATGGCAACCCGTTTTGCCCGATGCGCATGGGGCCTGGCGACGCCGCCTCCAGCATAGCGGCCACGCACGGGCGGACGCCCGGGAGCAAGTTCCAGCATGGCCGCCAGTTCGGTGAGATGCAGTTTTCTGAAAAGGCCCCGAAACGGACGCGCCAACATGGCAGCCCACAGGGCCATGCGGAAACGCGATGGAAAGGGCAGCACAGACGCCAGCATGTTGCGAATCATCTGATCCCTGGCCGGCCGCTCGGACGTTTCCTCAATATGTTCACGGGCCAGATCAACCAGGTGCATGTAATCGACACCGCTCGGACAGGTCGACATGCACGACAGGCAGGAAAGGCATCTATCGACATGAGTTCGCACTTCCTTGGATGCCGAAGAAGCGTTTTCGAACATATCCTTCATCAAATATATGCGGCCACGGGGGCTATCGCGCTCATCGCCCAGAAGCACATAGGTCGAACATGTTGCCGTACACAATCCGCAATGGACACATTTCTGCAGAATGGAGTCCGCTTCGGCGATCCGGGGGTCCTGCAATTGCTCTTCGCTGAAATTTGTCTGCATCGGCTGGCTCAAATTCCTGGATACATGCGACCGGGATTGAGTATTCCGGCGGGATCAAAAACGTTTTTCAAATGCTGTGTAATCTTCATCGGTCCCTTTTGCAGGGGATGGAAAACTTCCACGCTTGCACGTGTGGACACATCGCTCCTGATCAATGTTGCATGACCGCCCAGCGCTCCGACAGAACGTCTTACCTCGGATGTTCCAGCGTCCGAGAGCGGCGGCATGAGCAGCCAGATCAGTCCGCCTGACCATTCGTAAACAGCGGAGCATTGCGGATGATGGGCCCGGATACCCCGGACAACTTCCGCCGCATTCTTCGGCAATGTGGAGATGCGCCAAACGGGATCATTGCTGACCTGCAAAAACTTCAGCTGCCGGATACTGGACCAGAATTCAAGACTCTGGGCATCATTCAACAACTCAATGTCTCCGTAGGATTGAAACTGAGTGCGCAACTGCTCAATGCGATAGTCGAGACTTTCGGAAAAATTCTCCAGACGTATTGCCGTGATGGACTTCCCTTGGCTTGCTAATTCATCCGGCGCGATATGCGACACCAGCTCTTGATCGATATGGACTGTCGCCGAAACCTCGTAAGGGGTGATCACCGCATCACACATCAGATCGATGGCGATTTCATCGAGCAAGTCAAAAAACAACAGAGTACGCGTCTCCTCTGCGATCGGCAGGACCTTGACGGTCACCTCGGTCATCACGGCGAGGGTTCCCCAGGATCCGGTCAAGGTGCGGCTCAGATCGTAGCCCGTGACATTCTTCATGACGCGGCCGCCGGACTTGAAGAGTTCGCCACGGCCATTGATAGCCCGCATGCCAATGAGGTGATCCCGTGCCGAGCCGGAGAAAATACGCCTTGGACCAGAAAAGTTTGTCGCGAAAACAGCCCCCAATGTTCCTCGACCGGCTTCTCCCTTCAGAACCGGCCCCAGATCTATGGGTTCAAACGGCAGTTGCTGATTGTACTGGCGCAACAGGTCTTCGATATCGGCTAGCGGAGTTCCTGAGCCGGCGGACAATACCAGTTCGGATGGTTCATAAAGGGTAATCCCTGTGAGATTTTCGCTGGAAACGGTTGCCTCCACCTGCAGGGGGCGTCCTATATCCCGCTTCGTCGCCGCCCCAAAAACCTCAATGGGCACACCGGATTCCGCAGCTTCGGCTATGAAGCTCGAGAGCTCTTCTTCTTCTGAAGGACGAATGACGTGAGCCATTAAGACTCCCCGTCCGCTGTGGCCTGAGGGGTCTCGTCTAGGGGAAAAACTTTTCCGGGATTGAGCAGCCAATTGGGATCGAATGCCGACTTGATCCGGGTTTGCTGTTCCATGTCAACTGTTGAGAATTGCTCGTACATGATGTCGCGTTTCTCGACGCCGACACCGTGTTCTCCGGTCAGACAGCCCCCGACCCGGACACAATGTTTGAGAATTTCAGCGCCTGCCTCTTCGGCGCGGCGGACTTCATCCGCATTATTGGCATCGTAGAGCACCAGAGGGTGCAGATTACCGTCACCGGCGTGAAAAATATTGGCGACTTTCAATTCGTGCCGGGCGCATATCCTTGCAATCTCGCTTAGGACTTCCGAGAGCTTGTTTGTGGGAATAGTTCCGTCCATGCAATAGTAATCGGAAATCTGTCCCATGGCCCCGAAAGCGGACTTGCGACCTTTCCAGATGGCCAGACTTTCCTCCGGGCTCTGACTGATACGGATGACGGAAGGATTAAACTCCTGGGCGATAGTTGCGATCTTATCCAGTAGGCTGTCGATTTCACTTTCCGACCCCTCAACCTCGACAATGAGAAGAGCCTCCACATCCAGGGGATAGCCGGCATTGGCGAAATTCTCACAGACATGGATTGCCGGCCTGTCCATGAATTCCAGGGCTACCGGGATGATGCCCGAAGCTATGACGGCTGCCACGCAATCGCCCGCATCTTCGCTTGACTGAAATCCCATCAGCATTGGCCGCGCTGCTTCCGGAGACTTCAACAGACGTACCGTGGCTTCGGTAACGATACCGAACTGACCTTCGGATCCGACAAACAATCCAATCAGATCATAGCCCGGCTGATCGAGGTAACCGCCGCCGATATCAATCACCTCTCCGTCAATCAGCACAACTTTCAGAGCGAGAATATTGTTGGTTGTCACTCCATATTTCAGACAATGCGCGCCGCCCGAATTCATCGCGATATTCCCCCCGAGCGTACAGGCAAGTTGGCTCGACGGATCGGGAGCGTAGAAGAACCCGTTGGCTTCAACGGCGTTGGATATACCCAAATTGGTGATTCCCGTCTGAACCGTTGCCATTCTGTTGGGGAAATCGATATCCAGCACCCTGTTCATTCGGGATAATCCGACAACAATGGAATCCTCACAAGGCAGGGCACCGCCGCAAAGCGATGTCCCGGCGCCTCTGGGAACGACCTTGATATTGTGCTGATTGCAGAATTTGAGGATGGCGCTGACCTGTTCCGTATTGACAGGCAGTACAACGGCCATGGGCATCATCTTGTAGGCCGTGAGGGCATCCGCCTCAAAGGCCCGCCGACCATCTTCATCGCTGATAATATCAAGACCTGGAACCGCTTTCTTGAGCCCCTTCAAAAGCGGGTTGCGCTTAATGAGGACGGCGGTATCCGGTTCCGGCAGAACGAGTGAAGACATGGATTCCCCTAATATTCAAAATGACAGGCAGTTCTTCGCATCAGAGCCTCTGACTGATTCTAACAAATATATATCTGACAAAATAGTCCCACACGAGTCATTCTCCGCGCAATTCTCTCTCCTCGCAATTCTCTGGGGACCGCCTGAAACCCCGATGATCGTCTTGATTTGTGCCCCGGGCTCTATCCTCCCTGATGCTTATACTGCTAAATGTGTATGGAATTTGATTTGCGGGTGTGAAAAGCTGAAAATCACCAATAGGACCGGATCACTTTTGAGCTCGCCAGGAGAAACGCGGTAGCCTTATGACGAATACAGAAAGACCCCGGGTTGGACTGTTTGTCACATGCCTTGTGGATCTTTTTCGACCCACCGTGGGCTTTGCGACGGTAAAACTCCTCCGGGATGCCAACTGTCAGGTTGAAATTCCCCTGCAGCAGACCTGTTGTGGTCAACCTGCCTATAATTCAGGCGACCGTGAGGATTGCCGGGACATTGCCCGGCAGGTGATCCAGGAATTTGAAAATTTTGACTATGTTGTCGTGCCGTCGGGTTCCTGTGCGAGCATGATGGCGAAACACTACGGGTCTTTATTCGACGATGACGAGCTCTGGGCGGAACGCGCGCAGACATTCTCAAATAAAGTCCATGAACTGATGTCCTTTTTGTACGACGTCCTGAAGGTGGAAAAAATTGACGGCGAGCATGAAGGCACGATCACCTATCACGATTCCTGTTCGGGGCTTCGGGAGCTGGGTATAAAAAACCAGCCGCGGCAACTCTTGCGTTCATTGAAGGGACTGGAATTGAGCGAAATGAAGGAATGCGAGGCCTGTTGTGGATTTGGCGGAACATTCTCGGTCAAGTACCCTGAGATCTCGGACGCGATCGTGTCGCGAAAAACCGCGAATATTGCCGAGACCGATGCGGAACTCCTTGTTGCCGGGGATTTGGGATGCCTGATCAACATGGTTGGCAAATTGTCCCGGGAAGGCCGCGAAATTTCTGGCCGCCACGTCGCCGAAATCCTGGCCGGACTGACATCCGAGCCGCCCATCGGCGGCGCAAATAAAAAATCCTGATCCGTTTTCTGATCACAGGCCAAAAACCATGGAATCCACATCTCACACCTTCAAGTCCAATGCCCGCGAAGCCCTCAACAATATTGAGTTGCAGGATACTTTCCGAGTAGCAGGAGGAGGTTTTGCGGATAAGCGGGCGGAAGCCCGGGCCGGGCTCCCTGAGTTCGATGATCTCCGGGACCAGGCGCGTGACATCAAGAATCACGTGCTGGCGCATCTGGACATTTATCTGGAAATTTTCGAGGACAATGTTCGCCGTTCTGGCGGACACGTCCATTGGGCGCAAACATCGGAAGAAGCCTGCACCATCGTCAAGGACATTTGTGAGGACAACAGCGCCCGTCTCATTACGAAGGGCAAATCGATGATCTCCGAGGAAATCGGTCTCAACGCCTTTCTCGAAGGACACGGGTTCGAAATCGCCGAAACGGATCTCGGGGAATATATCATCCAAATTCGCAACGAAAGCCCCAGCCATATTATTGCACCGGCCATTCACCTGAACAAAAACCAGATCCGGAATGATTTTCAAAAAGTGCACACGGCGTTTCCCCGGGATCGCTCCCTCGACGATCCCAGCGAATTTGTAGCCGAGGCACGCACGGTGCTCAGAAAGAAATTCCTGGCCGCCGATGTCGGTATCACCGGCGCCAACTTCCTCATCGCCGAAACCGGAAGTACCGTGATTGTCACCAATGAGGGCAACGGCGATCTCACGCAATCGCTGGCAAAAACACATATTGTGCTTGCCTCAATCGAGAAAATTGTGCCGACGCTTGAAGATGTGAGCACATTTCTGCGGATTCTGGCACGATCCGCAACAGGTCAGGAGATTTCAGCCTATACGACGTTTTCTACTGGCCCGAGACGCAAAAGCGATTTAGACGGTCCCGAGGCCTTTCACGTGATCCTTCTCGATAACGGTCGTTCGAAAATGCTGGGTAGCGAATTTCAGGAAATGCTTCGCTGTATCAGATGCGGCGCCTGCATGAACCACTGTCCGGTTTACCAGGCCATTGGCGGCCATGCCTATGGCTGGGTCTATCCCGGTCCCATGGGCGCGGTCCTCACCCCCTCCCTGATCGGCATCGATACGGCCGGTCATCTGCCCAATGCCTCGACATTCTGCGGCCGCTGCGAAGCCGTTTGTCCCGTACGCATTCCACTTCCGAAAATGATGCGCCACTGGCGCGAGCGAGAATTCCGTCGCGGCAACACACCGGCATTCACCCGGCTGGCCCTGCGCAGCTGGGCCTATCTGGCCAAACGGCCCCGCCTCTACCGCACGGCCGTCAAACTGCCGATCCGAATTCTGCACCATCTGGGGCGAAACTCAGGTGTCATCCGTTCATTTCCACTACTCAAACATTGGACAAGACACAGGGATATGCCGGCACCGCAGAAGAAGACGTTTTTGCAGCTCTGGGCCGAGCAGGAGACAAAGGGGAAGTCGTGAAACCGTCTGAGAACAAATCCCGCCATGCCATTCTGGATGCGATCCGCCATTCCCATGGATCAGCGGATGACAAAGAATCACGTCAAGCGACGGTCCGGCAGCGGCTTTCCGCACCCAAAGCCAATCTTGTTCCCGCACGTGC